>PIXS01000001.1 GCA_003096255.1 Candidatus Bathyarchaeum sp.
TAACTATTCCTTTTGCAAATGATTTTTCACCAAGAAAAGCCGATTTTTTTCTTTTAAGATTTTGTTTATGCATGTGGATTTTTATAAAGAATGTTTCGGCAACACAGATTTGGGAGTTCTCCCACAAAACGCGTCAATATATCTGTCACTAACTCGTATGGTTTCCAGACTTTTGTTTTTAGAGTGGAATGGGGCGTTCACTCATCCAAAAATTAATCATTGAGCATTGTGACTTTATTAATGCACATTTCATGCAAGGGGGAGAATAGGCTATTTCTTGTTAGTCTTTCTCTTAGGAAATTGAACTTGGGGGAGGTGAAAAAAATGAAAACAAAGGCAATTATAATTATAATAACACTTTTTCTGACAAACATTCTAAGCATTTTCGTGGCAACCGCTCAAGGTCCACCTATCTTTAAGCCTGGTGCTGAATCATTACCGTTATCCCAAGGATGGGATGATTATACCGACCCTTTGACAAATGGCAAAGTCATCTATAACACCCCATTGGGTAAGAACAACTTCATAGTTACTGTAATTGTAGACGGAGCTCTACCCAACCAAAAATATACCCCTGCTTTGGACCTGTTCTACATTGCGCTCTCTCCAGGGGACATTAGTCCAACTCCCACAGTATTCTTAATAGATGAGGCACTCTCACCAGATGATTACCCGCCAGCAGTTGTTGTGTGGACATCAGTGACTGTGTCGAGAGAAGGGCACACATTCTCAGGCTCCGTAACTGTCATTTTGTTAGGAACATTTACCACAGATGCTGATGGCCATGGAGAGTTCCATATCAACATGAACATAAAACCTGGTTCATACCTTGGTCAGTTTTGGCTAAAACACGATACAGGTGTCGGTCCTGTCTATTTCCGCACTGGGCTTCATTTCTTGGATGTTGCATTGATAGAAATACCACAAGTATGAAATTGCCAATACAGTGAACTAAACATCCCCTCTGTTTCTCCTCTTTTTTCTTGTTAGGTTTGACTTGCAGAAGGTTGTTGGTTCAAATCTGGTCCGACCCCCTTTCTGGCTCATTGTTTGACGCAAGTATAATATTGTTTAACGTTCTAGTCAAACTTGACCGTGATTGTTTTGTTGAAACCTTTGTCAAGTAGAGAAAAAGCTCATTTTCAAATCCGAAAATTTCTGCTAAAAAAGTCAGCTAGTTTCATGCAAATTGTCGAAATCTGCGACGTAGACAAAGCCGCAGTCGAAAAATACCTCAACGAACTCGTTGACCAAGGCCAAGTAGTTCTAAAACCAAAAAGAAAACAGGGAATCGAAAAATACGCCCTCACAGACGCAGGAAAAGACGCCATAACCCTTCTTTTGGAAAAACAAAAAATCAAAACCCAAATCGACAACATGACGCCAGAACGGTTCCAAGATTTCAAAAAATTTCTCGATTTTATGGTAAAAAGCAAGACAGGAGAAGAATTCCAGTTCCGGGTTTTGGGTGCCAACACTTCTGAGAAAGTAAAGCAGTTCAAAAACATCGGAACAAAATAGCAAATTTAGTTTAAGGTTTGTATGAAAAGGGTTGCTGGTTATACTCCAGCGCGCCTTTCTGTTTCTGAAAAGTTTGGTTAGTTTTTGCGTCTTCTGTAGTATGCGTAGACTGCGGCTAAGACTATGGCGAGTGCTGTTGGCCCTCCTACAAAGAGGTAAAAGCTGTAGTCTTCTGTTTCTGGTTGTGGGTCGCCGTTGGGTAAGGGGTCGTCGTTGGTTTGTGGGGGCTCATTGTCTGTTGGTTCGGGCTCCTCGTTGTCTGCTGACTGGCTAATGTAAGCTGTGGATAAGCAGTAGATGTTCCAGTCGTTGTTTCCAATGTAGAGTCTGCCGTCAACCAAAGTTGGCGAAGACCAGCTCGCACTTGGAGTAGTAAAGGCTAAGGTTTTGTCCCCCGTGGATGCGTCTATGATGAATATGCGTCGTTGGCTGGTTGTGACGTAAATTTTGTTGTCAGCATAAGATGGGGAAACGTAGAGTTCGTCTCCTGAGAAGGAGCTCCACAGTTTTTCTCCTGTTGACGCGTTGAGGCAGGCTATGTCAAACTTGTCGATGACGTACAGTTTTCCCTCAAAGTAAATGGGCGAAGAAACAATGAACTCTGTTGCATCCTTGTTGGTGTAATTCCAAATTACGCTGCCAGATGCAACGTCAACTCCGAAGTAAGTGCGCATGTTTGCAGAAACAAACACCAAGCCGTCTGCTACAGTGGGCGTGCCCTGCATGTCAGTACCACCCGTAAACTGGTGCTCATACTCCAAAGGCAACCTCCAAACCAAACTGCCATCACCTGCGCTGAGCTTGTAGAGAGCACCTTCAGCTGGTTCTTCTGAAGTAACGTAAACAAAGCCGCCTGCCAAAGTCGGCGAAGACGTAATGATTCCAGTTGTGTCAAAGGCCCAAAGTACGTCTCCGTTGTCCACGTCAAGGGCATACAGGTTTCCGTCAACTGACCCAACATACACAATGTTTCCCAAAACCGCAGGAGAAGAACGAAGCATAACCGCAGCTCCCGAAGTAATCGGCAAATCAGAGTGGACGTTTTGTTTCCAAACAAGACCACCACTTGAAGAGTTTAGGCAGTAGAGGTAGCCGTCGTCACTTCCAATGAACACCTTGCCGCCAACAACGGCTGGAGAGGACTCTATTGTTCCGCCTGTTGCAAACTTCCAGATTAAACTGCCGCTCCACGCGTCAACAGCGTAGACGTTCATGTCCTGCGACCCAGCGTACAATACTCCGTCCACGACACTGGGCGAAGACATCACCGCACCTTCAGTAGTGTACTTCCAAACCCTGGTCAAGTTTTCTGGACCCGCATTACCAATAGACGACCGAACAGCGTCACTTCGGAACATAGACCACGAATCGTTAGTTATCTGGGACAAATCGTCACTAAAGGCCCAAACTTGACCTTTGGTAGTGTACTCACTTCCCGAATACGAATCAACAGCCATGGTTACGTCGCCTGGAATCATAAACAGCTTACCATAAGCAATGGCAATGGACTCTCGAGGCGCAAAAGCTTCCATTTGCAGCTTCCAGAGAACTTCTCCAGTGTAAGCATTCAGACACACAAACTCAGAACCCGTTACGTCATCGAAAAAGGTTGCATCCTGACCACTAGTAACGTAAACCTTGCCGTCCGCTACTGAAGGCATTCCTGGAAACAACATAGTTCCCGGACCTTGATACGACCAAACTAAGTCCCCAGTTTCAACGTCTAAAGCGTAAATTTTTCCATCCTTGTTTGGCTCATACACCATACCATACGCAATTGCACAGCCTATGGTGAAATAGCCGTCTGTACCTGGACCATAAGTCCAAAGGATGTCACCGGTTGTTGCGTTAAAACAGTACATCGTGTTGTCGTCAGTGCCGCCCCGAATAAACTTACCATCGTGGTATGCACCGTTGAAAATCATGGGAGTTTTTGTTCGGGTAGTCCAAAGAACGTCACCTGTTTTTGCATCTATTGCCATCTGCAAGTCCTGAAAAGAGCCAGGAAACACTTTACCATCGCCATAGGTTACTCCTGTTCCAACCCTGCCGCTGCCTGGAACATAGGTTTTCCATGCAAAGGTAGGCGGTTTTGTGAGGTCAGAAAAGTCCCATGCTTCTACGTAGGACAGGTTCTTGATGTAGAACATTTTTTCTTCTGGACTGTAAACGTTGAGGTTGAAGTTTCCTGTGTCAGTAGAGAAACTAGAACTAGTCCACAGGATGTCCCCTGTTTGAGGGTCAAGACATGTGCCTTCAACAAGCATGTGTTCTGTGTCGAGCTTGTAGGCGATAGGCCAAGTTCCTGTCATTGGAATCTCAGTTTCCCAGAGCCTTGTTCCGGTTTCGCCGTCCAGGGCTATAACTGAGGTGTTTGAGCAAGCAAAAACCATTCCATTAAAGGCCGCGATGAAGCTTCGGATGTCTGTTATGTTGGCTTTCCAAACAATGTTTGCTGTGGAAGGTGCTGGACCTGACGCAAACCGTGTGTTTGATGCGTCGCTTCCGAACGCTGGCCACTCAAACTGGAGCAGACTTTCGTTAACTGTCTGATGGGGGGTCTGGGCGTTTGAGAGCAATGTGAAGTTTAATGTTAATATTGCCACAACTA
>PIXS01000002.1 GCA_003096255.1 Candidatus Bathyarchaeum sp.
CAGGCAACATCGGGTATAATCCCAGAGTTTCCCTCATGGATATTTTTGCCCTTGTTCCTGACTGTGACTTTGGCAGTCATTATTGGTAAAAAGAATCTGGTTCGTTAATTCTCTGGTTTGTGTGCTGTTTTTGTGGTTTTGAACGATATGTTTAAGTTTTTGGTGTGGGTGTATGTGTTGAGAGGTAATTAGTATGGTCTATGGTTATATCCTCGTTACATTGAAGTCAGGCGCTGAAAGAGACGTATGCGAAAAAGTCGCCAACTTCGAAGAAGTCGTCCAAGTAGACGAACTATACGGCGAATACGATGCAATCGCAAAAGTACGCGTTAAAGACCTAGCAGACCTTGACAAGTTCCTAACAGACAAACTACGTTCACTATCAGACATCTTCCTGACAACAACAATGATTGTGGCAAAAGAATACAAAAACGAGTAAGCCTAATCCACACGGGCACAAAACACAGAAAACCCCGCACCACTTTTTGATTTTTTACCCCGTCCTTTCATGTCATATTAGGAACCTAATAGAGGTATATTGTTGAAAACAGTATTTTTTCAGAAAATTCTAAGACCGCCTTCATTTTCTGTCAAAAACACTAACTAACAGTAGTGTCAGCCCTGCTGTGAAAAATATTGCCCAAAAGAATTCATGGTGAAGAATGTCATCTATGTCAAAGAGTCTTCCACAAATCAGGAAATGGTGGATAGCAATCAGCAAGCCCACCACAACCAGCCCCAAACCCACGACTGCTCTAGCATCAAGCTTCATCTTTCATCAAAACAAACTCACGTAGGATTCCCTTATAACGACAGTGGCTCCATAAAACCATGCAAACACTCCTATACTCACTGAAACACCGATTCGAAACAACTATTTTCTTCATGCAAAAGTTTATGTTATTCGCGCCTCACCTATTTTCACGAAACAGAGGTGCATCATAATGCGGGAACCCTTCGCCGAATTTGTTGAAAAAGAACTAGAACCTAACATTCTGTTAATCACGTGTGGACTTCCAGGAACCTGGAAAACAGAAACCTCCCAAGAAATCTCAAAAATCAGGGGATACCCCATTCTCAGAACTGACCTGATTCGCCTAGAGGTCCTAAAAAACGAGGACATCTTCGACGCCAAAGTTGCAGGAAACATGAACAAACGAGAAATGGTCTACGACGAAATGTTCAGACAAGCAGAAGCTCTCGCAAGAAAAGGCAAAGGCGTAATCTTGGACGCAACTTTTGTAACCCAGAAGCTGCGGAGACGCGCCGCTGAGATAGCCGCAAAAACCCAAATACCCTTTGTTATTCTTCAGACTAGCTGTTCTGAAGATGCGTCTGTTGCAAGGATTTTGCGGAGAACCAAAGATAATTACGAATCTAACGCCTTAACCAAGGACGCCTACATCGCCAACAAGAAGAAGTTTGAAGAGGTTGACTTGGATGACCTGAAGCAACGGCACCCCGACCTAGAGGTGATCCATTTGACTGTTGACACCGAACTTGACAACCCAGAAGACTGGTACATAATCGGGCAGGTAATCAGATAAAATTTGGACCCAGTTACGTATGATAATCGATTTGCATATACACTCCAAAACTTGTTCTGACGGGAACATGTCTGTTAACGAAATTATTGAAGAAGCTAAAGCCAGAAACATCGAGTTAATGTCAATTACAGACCATGATGCAATTGGCTGCCAAACGCAAGCAGAAGCCTTAGCACAAAAAAACGGAATCCGCTACGTTACAGGCGTTGAATTGAACGTAACTTTTTCTCACCCAAACTATCGAAACGGCAAATCCGTATCTCTAGACCTTCTAGGTTACCAGTTTGACGTAAACAACAAAACCCTAACAGACAAACTCAAAGAAATCGCAAAATACCGTAAAAAAAGAGCAGCAGAAATCCTAGAAAAACTCAACACAGAATTCGAAAAAGAAGGGCTCGAAAAGTTTACAGACCATGACCTAGCCGCAATACAGAATTCTGCTGATGGCGTGCTAGGGCGACCCCACATAGCTGATTATCTGGTGAAAAAGAATATTGTCTGCAGCAGGCAGGAAGCCTTTGACAATTATCTTGTGAAATGTAATGTTTCCAAATATCCCCTCTATCTTGAGGAAGCTTCTAGTCTGGTGAGAGATGCTGGCGGAATAGTGGTTTTAGCCCACCCTAATGACCCCCACGGAACCTCATTAGCTAAGCTAACCCCACTGCTCAAGGAACAAACTGGAATAATTGAAGACTCAATGCTGACTCTTATTGATGGGATAGAGTGTTGGCACTCAAGAAGCACCACCGAAACAACCAGTCATTATGTGAGCTTTGCGAAAAAGCATGGACTAACGATGACGGGCGGAAGCGACTGCCACCAGAAACCCGTCATAATGGGAACAGTCAAAGTCCCCGATTATGTGGCAGATCAGTTCATTAGGTAGAATGTTTTGTTGGTCAGAACTGTTTTGCATAGTCTGTAGCTAATTCGAAGTATGCCTTTGCCTCGTTTTTTGCTGCAGCCTTTTCTTCTTGGTTCACGTTGGGGTCATTTAGTCTGAAACTAACAACTTTTCCGCGCACGTAAGCTCTGTAGCACTTGTAGAAATTAAGAAGTTTTTCTAACTCTTTATCTCCCGAATACTGGACATATTTTTCGACAAAATAGCTGGAGAGATCGCTACGGTCTTTAAAATCTAGGTCCATTGCCAAGAAAGCAACGTCAGAGGCAACATCGCAAATCCTGAATCTTTCATTAAATTCTATGGCATCGAAAATGTAGATCTTGTCCGCAACAAAGATGTTACCCGAATGAATGTCACCGTGGCATTCTTTGACTCTGTTTTCAGCTACTCGCTTGGCAAAAAATGCCGCATTCTGTTTCATGAACTCGCCCACTTTTTCGTGAATTAGGTTGTAGCTTTCTTGTGATATGGTTTCGCCGACAAATTCTCTGCTTTGGTCAAAGTTTTCTTTCCAGTTTGTTTCTATTATCGGCAAGGACCCGAACTCGCCTGTCTTGCATGTTACCGTTTTTTGGTGGAATTCGGCTATGATTTTTGCCATTTTGTCAACAATTGTTTTGTTAATTCTTCCTTCCTCAAGAAGCCTTGTCATGATTTTTTCTTCAGGAATCCGTTTCATTTTCACTGCGTATTCAATGGCTTCTCCTTCGCCGCCGATTTTGATGCTGTCTGATTTGGTGACTGGAACAACCTCAAGGTACATGTCCCCGCATAAGCGTTTGTTTAGTTCTGTTTCTTTCTCGCAGAAAAGACGTCTCTTCTCAAGGGTTGAAAAATCTAAGAACCCAAAGTTTACAGCCTTTTTTATCTTGTAAACAAAGTTTTCAGTCAAGAAAACAAATGATATGTGAGTCTGTTTCAGCTCAATTTTTCCTGCTTCTTTGTCGTAGGCTTCAGGCTTCATTAGAGCCTCTACAACTTGCTTTTGATCCGTCAAAGTCTATCCCAGCCCCTTTCTTTCTAGCTTTCACATTCTATTGAACAAGTCTTCAATATTGATTTTGTTGTCAAAACCTGCCCCTCATGCGGTCAACCAAAACTTCAGCCAACAGCCCAACAATACTTGATTCGGTTCTTCTTGATTCATTATGTAGCCCTCTTGAAGTGGCTGGCTTTTCTTTTCGCCATAAAGGCTTAAATATCCTGCTTGTTACTGACTTGACGATAGATATGCCAAAATGGGGCTACTCAATAACGGACGTGGATCCTGAGAAGATGGTCAAAGCTAGCGGACGCGAGCTAAGAATATCACACAAGCACGCAAGAGAAGTATGCAAGACCATAAAAGGAATGAATCTTGAACAAGCAAAAGACTATCTTCATCAAGTTATTCTGAAAAAGAAACCAGTTCCATTCCGTAGATTTAACAAGAAAGTGGGGCATCGCCACGGTTTAGAAAAAGCTTTCGCCGGCAGATACCCTGTAAAGGCTGCAACACAGATTTTGAAGGTTCTTGAAGGCGCTGAGGCGAATGCAGAGTATAAAGGTCTTGACATGGAGAGGCTAAGAATAATTCATGCTTCAGCCTACCCTGGAATGAAAATAAAACGTTTCACTCCACGAGCCTTTGGGCGGTCATCACCCAAAATTAATACACTTTCTCATGTAGAACTTGTTTTGGAAGAGCTGGAGGCAACTTAATGTCTGTAGTTAAACACTTCATAGAAGATTCAATAAAGAAGACCCAAATTGACGAATTCTTGCAGAACGAATTCGAAAGAGCAGGATACGGTGGCGTAAGCATCACAAAAACCCCTCTGGGAACCCACCTAGTAATCTACACTATGCGCCCTGGCCTAGTTATTGGAAGAGGCGGAGAAACCATAAGAGCCCTCGCAACGGTTCTTGAAGAAAAATTTGAGCTCCCCAGCCCCCAGATTTCAGTAGCAGAAATCGAAGTCCCTGAACTCAACGCCTATGTTGTGGCTTCACGGATTGCCTCAGCCCTGAAACGTGGTGTTCATTACCGAAGAGCTGGCTTTTGGGGACTAACCCAAACTATGGAAGCAGGAGCACTGGGCGCAGAAATTATTATCAGCGGCAAACTACGAACTGACCGCGCGCGATACGAAAAATTCAGGACAGGATACCTGCCCAAAAGCGGGGAACCCCCAAGAAGATACATGAGAAAAGCCGAGTTACACGTTCAGACAAAGCCTGGAATTCTAGGCGTCAAAGTTCGGTTACTTCCTCCAGATGCGCAGTTCCCTGATCAAGTAAAAGTACAAATAATCGAAGAAGAAGAGTTGGAGCCCATAACAGAAACGCCAATCATGGAAGAACCTGTAGCAGCAGAAGATAAAACACCAGAAGTTCTCCCGCCCGAAGAAACCGCTCCAGTAAAAGAACCAGCTCCTCCTGTAGAAGAGAAGGTTGCTGAACCTGAAGCTCCTAAAGTTGAAGAAAAACCTGTAGCCGAAGCACCCGCTACTGAGCCAGTCGTTGAAGCCAAAGCTGCTCCCGCAAAAGAAAAGAAAGCAGCCAAAAAGAAGGTTTCAAAACCAGAAACTCCGTCTGAACCTGAAAAACCAGCAGCAGAGAAGAAATCAGAGCCTGAAATAATAGTTGTTGAGGAAGAGAAGGCAGCGCCTAAAAAGAAAGTAGCCAAACCAAAAGTTTCTGCTGTTAAAGAAGAAACGGCACCAAAAAAGAAGCCAGCTAAAAAGAAAGTAACCAAACCAGAAGTTGAAGAAAAAGCGGCGCCAAAAAAGAAGGCAGCTAAAGC
>PIXS01000003.1 GCA_003096255.1 Candidatus Bathyarchaeum sp.
ATTTCCTCTTTTTGATCCAATGTTTTAGTGATCAAAACTGATGTTAAATCATTTTGCACATTATGACAATTATTTATTCAAAAATCGAATATGAAAGGGATTAGTTATGATAACTAAAAATCGTTTCGAAAGACCTAAAAGAACAAAGCACCATAATATACATAATGATATATTGCTGTTTTCGCTTTCCCATGCGCTGGATAAAAAAGCGGCAATGAATTTGGTTGATGAACAAATGTTCTGCGTAAAACACCATTCTGGCGGACTGGAAGGTCGCTTTATATGCAATGTTGGGGGTTCATTTGCATGAACTTCAGTGTCGTTATGCCCATCCACAATGAAGCTGATATGCTTCCTCTGAGTCTTCCTACTGTATACCATCTTGTGCCCTCTGAAGTTATCCTCATTTTTGATAACTGCAGTGACGCATCTGAACAAGTTGCTGAGAAGATAATCAGCAAATATGATCCACAGCATCGTATTACTGTATGCATTAACGATGTTCCTACAACGATTGAACACAAGGAAAGGCTGTCATATCTAATGAGGTTAGGCATGGACTCAGCTTTCTATCGTGTTGTTTTGGTTACCGCTGCTGATATCATGCTTGATCCTGAAATACGGCTGTTCATGAGTCAAATAACTAAGTTTCCTTTCATGTCCTTTGATCATGTTGATTATCCAGTTAATTGGAGAACTCTGGTCAAGAGGGGATTGCGTTTTCTTCCTTTGTGGAAGGATGAACGTCTCAGTGGCATATACGCAGTAAACTTGAATGTGAGAGCTGAATGCGAAGACCAAGAAAAAGTCAAATCAATTGAACTAGGAGAAGACACCCTCATGCAGCAGTGTATCCAAGCAAAGTACCCTACAAAATTCTTTTATGTCAATAACATTCACTTGCGCCCAAAAGAAGACTCTGACCGTCAATACCGAAGAGGGCTATCGTACTGGAAAACTGCTAAAAGGGGCTTTTTCAAAACGGTCGTAAGCGCGGTTATTTCTGGAAGATTCTGTCTTATCAAAGGATATATTCACGCCCGAGTTGGCGAAAAATCATTTTAAATAAAAGTTGGGTTTAGTTATGACCACCGCACTTTCTAGTCTCGTCGATCTAAAACATCGATTTAGAACATCCAGAGCACGCATACATAAAATTCTAAAAAGAAAACCACTGTGGGCGTGCCAACCTGGTGTCCTGCAAATAGATACAACAAACAGACGTTGTCCACTGAATTGTGTATTCTGTAATCCTCAACACAATTTCATTGATTCATCCGGTGATCTACCGCTTTCTACTATAGAACATGTAGCTAGTGAACTGAAAAGGAATGGAATATTCATAAACTATGCTAGACCATGGATGAATACAGACCCTACTGTGGAAAACAGATTGCCCGAAATATGTGCAATACTCAAAAAGCATTTGGGTTGCCGCATTGACCTCTTCACTAACGGAGTTCTTTTCAAGAAACGTCACATGTTAGTTGACGAAAATGTGGATGACATACGTTTCACGATTTCTGCTGCAAACGCCGATTTGTATAATGAAGTTCATGGTAGACCACTGTTTTCGGAAGCTGTTAAAACAATTAATTGGGTAAAGAATAACAAATTACGTCACCACAGAATGTGGGTAAATTTCATATTGTTTGAAAAGAACGCACATGATTTGCACAACTGGCAGGAAATGTTTGCAGACTTCAAGCAAGATATACGAGTCCTCCATTATGGTGAAGATAGGTTGACAAGCAGCAATGTTGCGCAAGGTTCAGAAGACTTGCTATCAACGTATCGAAAAGGTTTGATCAACAAGCTTATCGCCCAGGAGCGTCCGTGTACCTGTTTTGAAAACATGGCAATCAGTTACAACGGTAAGTTCATGCAATGCTGTGACATTTCATATGAACATAACTGGGGGCATGTTGAAGAAATAGATATACAAGAGGCAATCAATAAACGACTTGATGTCGGATTGAACCACGAAGGGTGCAAAGGATGCGTTCAGAAAAATCCACATTGGAAGGAGCTTTTTGAAGAGCATGTCTGGTCCTAGAATCCTATGTGTTGTTGTTTCGCTAGGTGGTTACGATAAGACTGTTGAATCTATAAATCGCCAGACTTGCCCTGTTTCCAAGCTTGTTATTGCTAACAAGCCCTTTCCCGAGTTTAAATACATAGGAGAACGGGCAGGTATGGCAATGCGAGATGCGCTATCAAAGGAGTGTTTGGACGATTTCACTCATATTTTGAGAGTTGATGGTGATACGGTACTGCCAAAAAACTTTGTTGAGGAGTCGTTGAAATCAAATGCTGATTTAGTTGGTTGCGGAGGATACGCTCAGTTGCTAACTGTTTCAGTATTCAAAGATCTTTTTGCATACATTTATCCTGTTGATTTTGCGGAAGACACAGTTATCTCTCAAGCAGTTATTCGTTCTCCACACCATGTTTACAGCAAATACGTCGTAAATCCGGTTAATCCGTTACCAAAAAAATACCCAATTACTTCTTGGATAAAAAATGGTGAAGCTCGTTACCGGATAGGCATATCTTTTTTGCTTACCTGTTTGAGTTTCCGTGACCGTAGAAGCTCTACTTTAGTAGGATTCAAATCGATATTGATTGTAATGGGCTTTTTGCGTGCAAAAATGAGTGGATGCAAGCAGTATTCTTTTGTAACTTCTAGATCTTTAACAAAATATTGACAACTCAAATTTTGTTTCCCTTTTTTCGGCAAACATAAGAAAAGCTGTGCATTCTCGATGAGTGTTCAGTTTTCAGTTTAACAACCAAAGTTGTCAAACACTTCTGTTTTTACACTTCAACACATGTAGCATTTGCCATCACAAAAACATCCCGCATGTCATGGACTTGGGTTGAAATGTGTAGGGGTGCAGTTCGTGTTTGTGTGTCTGCATTAAATACTATTGTGTATGTTCCGTTTCCGCAGTCAGTTATGGTCGGTGAATCTACCTGTATCCAATCTTGTGTTCCTAGACTTCCATCATAATCATAAGCTAATGTGATGTTTTGGGCTAAAGCGGGTTTGTCCTCATTTAGCACGTTGCATGTTATGTTTACCTGTTTGTTTGTTTCTTCCAAGAGACTGTAAGTTCCGTCCACATTGATTGATGTTGTTATGTTGGTTGCGTGTTCCATTTCCGTTTCAGAGTCTATTGTGTTAAAAACCAAAGTAAAGTTTGCAGATGCACTGGACACTCCGTTTCCATCTGAACCCCACGACATCCATATGCCTGATTCATATGGCGAAATGTCACATTCCGTGAACAGGACCGTGGTTTTTCCAAAGTGTGATTGGTTTCCAACAAATGAAGCATACTTGTTAAGATTAGATGTTAAAACCTGAGTTTCTCCGCCGTTGGACACATTGACTAGGGCACTTGTTACCG
>PIXS01000004.1 GCA_003096255.1 Candidatus Bathyarchaeum sp.
CGCTCCATGCGAGCGGACTTGGGGTGAGGTGTCGTCCACTGGGCGATGACGAATCTTGGGTTCGCAAGTAGGGAGAAGTCGTAACAAGGTATCCGTAGCGGAAGCTGCGGATGGATCACCTCCTAAGATTTTCACGATTAAATTGTGAAACAGCTTGCTCTGTCCTCGGACAGAGAGAGGTGCAGGCTTACGGGTGGGGTTGGCTAATGGGACCTTTCCCTAGCCGCTCACTGTTGAGCACCCTTTATATTTTATAATAATCAATGCATAGACTTCTGTAATCTTCCAATAATCTCATTTTGAACTGCTTCCCCTAGGTCTACAAAATATGCACGATACTCAATTAGCTAAGACTCTAGCACCTCGTTCATAGCACCAGTTCTATATCCAAAAGCATCAAATGTGACAAAGCAACCATGTCATCAGCTTTATCTGAATATCAGCGAAATTTCACTGATAGGAACGAAGTTTTTCTTTGGATTCATAACTGATGGAAGCAGTGAAACAATTGGAAGAATATGATGGAGTGTTGCTCAGATGTGATGAGCTTCAGTATCATTCATCAGAAAGCAAGAAACATCTGACTACACAACTCATTAGGAATCTCAAATCTGCATTGAGAGACCATGACATTTCATTCGACAAAATCCTACCTACGTGCCACTTCATCTACATCAGTACTAGCGACGCCTTAGGGGTTTACAAAGTTGCATCTGGAGTCTTTGGCGTTTCACACGCAGCACCAGTGATAGTTTCGCCAGATACCGAGTCTTCTCTCTTAATGGACACCTATAACAGAGAGGTATGCGATGGCAAGGTGTTTCTGTCAAAGGAGTGGACTGAGGGTGTGGGTGGCATGCCCACAGGAAGTCAAGGAAAAGTCGTGTGTACAATTTCCGGAGGTCTCGACTCTCCTATTGCAGCTTATAAGATGATGAAAAGAGGTTGTGTGCCGGTCTTCCTCCATTTCGACAATGTTCCTTTTGGGGATGAATCTACTCGAAACCTAGCAATCCGACAAGCAAAGAGGCTCACTGAGTACATTCATGGACATGAGATCAAGATGTATGTTGTCCCGCATGGCGAAGATTTGACTGAAGTGCTTCGACATGCTCCACGAAAGCTGACATGTGTTTTTTGCAGGAGAAATATGTATCGACTGGCCCAAGAAGTGGCCTTTATAGAAAATGCTGATGCAATTGTAACTGGCGAGATAATAGGAGAACAGGCCTCTCAGACAACTAGAAATTTACTTGCTGAGGATACTGCAGTAACTGAGATTCCCATCATGAGACCCTGCATTGGAGATGACAAGAACGAGATTTTGAAAATGGCAATGAAGATTCGCACATACGAATTTGCCCATGAAGCTGTTTCATGTTGCTCATTACCCCCCAAGCACCCTACGGTCTATTCCAATCCTGATACGATTAAACCGATAGAAGAGAAGATGGACATGGGTTGGATAGCTGCTGAAATTTCTAATTCCGAAGTATTAATCCTAAAGGAGGGTAGTGAGAATGTCTGACCCTTTCATCATCAAACTTTGTTCTGATGGTGCAGCTTTTGAGGTGAAATCCATGCAGAGGACTAAACTTGATCTTATATCAGTCAGTGAGGAATTAGCATCACTTACTAGGATGAGAATTCGAGTTAAATTACCTGTGATATTGATTCTTGAAGGCGAAGATGGACAATCCATCACAGTCTATCCATCAGGTCGGTTGCTCCTCAGAAAATTCCCGTCTGAAGAGAGCGTTAGAAAAACAGCCCTAGAAATTTCACCAAGTCTCTACTCTGGTAAGAGGTAAAAACTGACGGGGTCGGCTGAACTGGGATCTTTCCCTCTCCGACTCTGTTGAGCACCCTTTCTCTTTTGCACTGGTTTTTCCTACAGACCTCATGATTGCTTTTTGAGAAAGACAATGATGATTAGGACGATAATAGTCCCAATCACACCACCAATCGCCAGGATTACCATTGGATTAGGTCATCCCGGAGTGGTACCAGTTGGTGTGGGTGATGATGATGTTGTTGATTCTGTAATCGTAGGGCGAGTTGGTAAAACAATTCCTATACCACCAGCAAACGCTTCATCTAATGGAAACTCATTTACTATCTGAGTGGAGTGAGTCCCTTCTTGCTTTTCTTCAGCAGATCTGTATTTCCCGAAGCAACTTGCTACAATCGATTATACGTTTCTCAGGGTTCTCCCCTCAGCCAATTTCAAGCGCTCCATGAATAGACTGACCTTCTAGCACAGGGCATTCATTCACAAAAGGATTTGGTATTGATAGGCATTATCCGCAGCTGGTAGTCCTGATTGAAATCATGAGGTGTGCTAGTACGACGTCCCTATAGTTCGAGTTATATGTAAACCTCTTCGACCATCTACGATATTTCAATGGAGAATAATGCACGCCATGAGGTAGAGTCTCTACGCCCGTTCGCCATACTATGGGGAGGGCAGGCTGCCTCACTCTTTGGCACACGAATTGTCAGATTTGCGTTGGTTTGGTGGATTACAGATATCACGGGATCTGCAACAGTCCTTGCAATAGCCACGATTATGGCTTTGTTACCCCAGGTGTTTGTAGCTCCCTTTGCCGGTTCATATGTCGACCGCTGGGATAGGCGTAAGATAATGATTGCTGCGGATTCGTTGACGGCATTGACCATTCTTGGTCTATCATTTCTCTTTGCAGTAAATATCGTTGAGCTATGGCATATCTTCCTAATCATGTTACTTGGAGCAAGCTTTGGTGCCTTTCATTTCCCAGCAATGCAGGCATCGACTACTCTTATGGTTCCAAGACAACATCTTGCAAGGGTAGGAGGAATGAATCAGGCGCTAAATGGTGCATCAAACATAGTGGCACCCCCATTGGGAGCAGTTCTCTATGTTCTTCTTCCTATGCAAAGTATTCTCTTTATAGACATTTCATCAGCAGTATTTGCAGTACTCTGTCTTGCTTTAATCAAAGTCCCACAGCCAGTTCGCAAAATATCTGTTCAGGAAACTTCGGTCTTGGGAGATATGAAAGAAGGCCTACAATTTTTGAGAGGATGGCGAGGAGGGTTTCTGCTTGTCATCATGGCAATGATCCTGAACATGCTCACTACACCAGCATTCAGTCTATCACCAATCTTGGTTAAGAACTACTTCTTGGGAGGCGCGGAAGAATTGGCTTTGTTGCAGGCAGCTGGTGCTCTTTCCATGGTTGTTGGAGCCGTCCTATTGACTGCTTGGGGAGGTACTAAACGGAAAATCCTAACTGCAGTAGGGGCATTAGTTCTGCAGGGTGTGGGAGTGACCCTGATTGGGTTGGTACCATCAGACTCATTCTTTGTAGCCGTTCTCTTCTACTCAGCTGTATCATTTCTGAATCCTATTGTTAACGGAGTACTGATAGCAATAATGCAGGCAACGGTTCCACCCGACAAACAGGGTCGTGTTTTTGC
The DNA here is from genome assembly GCA_003096255.1 of Candidatus Bathyarchaeum sp. Next base: position 3,463 of record PIXS01000004.1, read on the forward strand.
ACTAATCATTGCTGGAGCAACAGCAATGTCGCCTCTGGGACTTGCTATTGGAGGGCCTATTGCTGATGTTGCAGGAGTGACGGTGTTCTTCCTTGTAGCGGGGATTGGAACTATCATCCTAAGTATTACTGCTTTCTTTAACAAAGACATAATGACAATCGAGGACCATGCTGAAGCAAGAAAACACGAGCAGCAACAGGTCGGTCTGATCGAAGAAGAGGATGAAATTAGAACCTACATGTCCAGTGAATCAGTAGACGAACACAAAAGTCCGAGTGAACGCTAAAAAACAATCTCAGATTTTCAATCCTTGAACTACGGAATGCTAAACTCCCACTTAGTGAGTGGACCTCATGTCTAACATCCTCGAAGAATGATGATAGAGGTATTTAATGAGTCAGTATGCAAAAACAGACCCCTTTTCCATGACTGCTAACAAAATAGAATTCATGAAGAATGAATGGCTGAAAACGTATTTCTTATATCAGTGACACGAAGGCTTTGTCCAAAACAAGTTGGCAGATGCTTGTGAGCAAGAGGATTGAGATGACTATGGAAATTGTTGTAGGAGAAAAGATAGTTGTTAAATCTGAAGTTCTCGGGGAAGATAGGATAGTTCTTGTAAGATACCCCAAGAACTACAATGATTCTAACAAGAAATATCCTGTGCTTTATCTGCTGGATGCAGAATTTTTCTTCTACCAGGCTATAGCGGCAGTTGAGTTCTTATCAGAATGTGGCTACATTAGCCCCAAACCAATTCCAGAGATGATTGTTATTGGAATTGTTAATGTGGATCGAAATCGAGACTATACACCGACTTTTGCTCCTAAACAGCGAGAGGTTCTTGAATTTCCAACAAGTGGAAAAGCTGAGAAATTCATTGAATTTCTGAAAATGGAGCTCATTCCTCTAGTGGAAAAAAAGTACCGCACGCATCCGTTTAGGATTTTGGCAGGTTGGTCACTAGGAGGACTGCTAACCATTCATAGCTTCTTATATCACCCTGATCTCTTCTCTGCTTATCTAGCTATCAGTCCAAGTCTCTGGTGGGATGAAGACCTCTATGTAAAGCGAACAAAATCTCTGCTGGCTCAAAGAAAGGTATCTGATAAACCACTGATCACAACGATTGGATCTGAAGAAGGGGGAGACATTGGACGAAGCGTTAGGGATGGGTTTATTCCACTTTTTACAAGTCATTCGAAGAAGAGTTCCAACTTCAAGGCTGTAGAGCTTCCTCTTGAAAATCACACTTTTGGTCCCTATAGAGCATTATACGAGGGGATGAAAGCATTTTATTCTGACGACATAATTTCACAAGAAATCATTGACAAGGGATTAGATGCCGTTAATTCATTTTATGAGAATCTTTCAAAGAAATATGGGTACGAAGTTCTTATTCCAGAATCAACTTACTCCCAAGTCGCGAGCAGCATGTATAGGCAAGGAAAAGAATCCCAAGCTTTGGAAATTGCTAAAACGTACGTTCAAGAATATCCTGAATCATCATATGCTCATTATTATGTTGGAACCAGATATCTAAGAGCACAACTTATTGAATTGGCTACAGAATCTGTAGAAAAAGCTCTAGAAATTGAGCTAAACCGTTTTGTACCTGACTCTGAAAAAATATTCGCTTATAATTTGAGGATGCAGGAGATTAGGAGTAATAGTTCCACCTAACGATAATCTGCCATAACAAGATGTTTGCATCCAAAGTTGCGAAGATGCAATCAAATTATGAAACAGCTTGCTCTGTCTTCGGACAGAGAGAGGTGCAGGATTGCGGGTGGGGTTGGCTAATGGGATCTTTCCCTAACCTTCCACTGTTGAGCACCCTTTCATTTTGCAAAAGTCAACCATCTGAGAGGAGGAAGTTCTTTCTTTATCCTTCTCACCATGTTCTTCAGCTCTACGAGCACCTTGTTGTAGTCAGTTTATGC
>PIXS01000005.1 GCA_003096255.1 Candidatus Bathyarchaeum sp.
ATAATCGACCCAGACGGCAAAGAGGGAGAAATTGCCTTCATCATTGCTGACCCATGGCAGAAACTAGGCCTAGGATCTAAGATGGTAGACTACATGATTGAAATCAGCAAAGAGAAAAACCTTGAAACAGTCTATGCTTTGATGCTAAAAGACAACTACAGAGCAATCAAACTGCTAAAGAAGATGGGGTTTACCATTCAAAGAGAAGAAGACGTAACAAAAGCGACCCTCAACTTGAAGGAAGAAAATCACTAGTAAGACATCTGCGTAGAAACAAAACAAAAGGAACAATCAGCAAGCCCAAAACTTGCTGACCCTTAACGATTTTTTACTAAAGATTCCAAAGCGTGCTCAAAGATTTCCAGCATTTCTTTGCCATATAAACAAAAAACCACTTTTTCTAAGCCTGTTGGCCCTTCCAAGTAGGCTATAGAAGTTGAAAGCATGATTGTAGCACATCGGTCTTTTGGAAAACCAAAAATTCCAGTGCTTATCGCAGGAAAAGCTAGGCTCTTTAATCTGTGTTTGTCAGCCAACTTCAAAGAGTTAAGGGTTGCATCTTTTAGTTTGTCGTCTTCGTGGTCGTCTCCATGGATTGGACCCACTGCATGAATAACATGTCTAGCAGGCAAGTTGCCGCCGGTTGTAATCACTGCTCCGCCTACACGGGCGGCGCCTATCTTGTTGCATTCTTCTTGAATCGCTGGTCCGCCTCTTCTTCGGATTGCTCCTGCAACCCCACCACCAAGTTGGAGGGCAGCGTTGGCAGCGTTAACTATGGCATCTGTTGTTTGGTCGGTTATGTCGCCTTTGACAAGCTCCAAAACAGTGTTGTTGATATTGACTTTCATTGTACAAACACCAGTAAAGAAGTTGGACAAGGGCGGCTTTAGTTTTTGCCGTTTCTTTGAACGGTTAACAAACGCTGTTAAACTGGGATGTCTCGTTTTTTGAACACAACTAGGCTGGCTATGATTAATGCAACGTTAATTGCAGTTAATACAAGAACGTTGCCTGCGAGGTTTGTGAAGTTTCCAGTTCCAAAGATTTTTGCGGGGTTGTAGTAGAACCATGTTGAGAAATACTGCAAAGTCTCCCCTACTGTCGGACTCATAAGGGTTGAAAAGTCGCCGATGAAGAACATTATGAACATCACAATCACGGATACGAGGGTGGTTTTTTTGGCGTCAAGGAACACTGTTGAAACGAAAACGGATGTCATCACTAGGGTTCCTAGATGAAGGGTTGCGACCAAGAACATTGCGGCTAGGCGTTCCCAGTATAGTCCTTCTTGGATGAAGACTTCTGATGATGCCATGGCAATAGCAATGAAAACTGTGATGATTGCCATCAAACCGAAAATGAAGGCGTAAACAAAGAGGGTTTTGCCAAGGACGTATTCTTCTCGAGAGACAGGCTTTGACAGGGTCAAATCTATTGTGTGGTTTTCTATGTCTTGGGGGATTAGGCTACTTGCGAGGTAAACAAGGAAGATTCCGCAGTATAGCCACAGGAAGGAGTAGAAGTACGAGTTGGTCAGCGAGTAGGGGTTGGTTATGTCGAGTTCGCCGCCAAGGAGTGCCCACATTGCTTCGGGGAGGCTGTTTATGTATTCTTCGAGTTGGCTAAAGTCCATGGAATTGAACAAAGAGATTACATAAAAACCAATCAAACCAACAAGAACTCCAAGGCCCAAAATGGACCACTTCTTGTCGTAGATTTCCTCTTTGGTTAGGTTAAAGATGTTAAGCATTTAGTCTGCCTCCATTTTGTTCCGGTGATTCTCATATGTTGACATGTCATAGTATTCGAGAAAAATGTCTTCCAAAGTGGAGTTTCTGATGTTGATGTCGCGATACGAAACATTATGCAACCATGTCAATACTTCATCTAGGCTGTCTCGGCTGCACAAGAAAGAGAGGCTAGAGTTTTGAATTTCTAGATTCTTGACATTTTTCGTTAACTGCTGCGGAAGTTTCTTTGCATCAGTTGGGGAAGACAAAGTAACTTCAACGTGTTTGAAAGCGAGGTTTTTGAGCTCAGCCAGCGTTGAAACTTCGACAAGTGAGCCGCGGTTTATTATTCCTACGTGGTGGGCAACTTTTTCTACTTCTTCTAGCTGGTGGGAGCTTAGAAACACGGTAGAATTGTCTTTTGCCTGTTTTTCTGCAAGCAACTTGTAGAACTCGTTTTTAATTAGCGGGTCTAACCCAGATGTCGGTTCATCTAGTATAAGCAGGTCAACTCGTGGAACTAATGTCAGTATGATTCCGATTTTTTGTTTGTTACCTTTTGAGAGTTCATGAACCTTTTTTTCCAAGTCAAGGTTCAGATGGGAAGCAAGTTCGTTGACTTTGTTCCACTTTATGGTGTGGTCGTATAAACTGAGCATGTATTTTATGGTTCGTTTTGCGGTCCAGTTTCTTGGAAATCCAAGCTCTCCAGGAAGATATGCTAGGTGGCTTTTGATTTTTTGTGAATCAAGTAATGTGTCTAGGCCAAAAACTGTGGCGTTTCCTGATGTTGCGCGTATCAGGTCTAGCAGTATTCTGATGGTTGTTGTTTTTCCTGCGCCGTTGGGTCCTAAAAAGCCGAAGATTTCTCCTTTGTTGACTGTGAGGTTGAGGTTTTTTATTCCTGTGTGTTTGCCGTAGTATTTTGTGAGGGTGGTTGTTTTGATTACTTGATTTGTTGTCATTTGTCCCCACCTATTTCAAATTTCATGAATATTGAAACGTAATTTAATTGGTCAGGCAGATATTTAAGTGTTTTCAAATTTCATGAAAATTGAAAATATTTATATTGGTTCAGAAACAAAAACTAAACACAGACATGAAACACAACAACGCAACAGCCGAACAAAAACTCAAGAACTTAGAAAACAAAATCGCAGACACCATAACCAGCTTAAGCACTCTAAAAGGACGAACCAAAAAACACGCCAGAATCACCGCACTCCTTTACATCTACAAAAAAGCAACCCAAAAACAGCTACGGGAAATCACAGAATACAGTCAAGGAACAATCTCAAACATCCTTCAATCGTTGGAGCAAATCGGAATAATCCACAAAACTCAGGACCCCCAAACAAGAGAATACATCTACGAACTAGAAGGCAACATTGGCCATCCAAGTTCCAGATCATTAACCAACATTTACGAGTACTTTTCTCAACAAAAACAATTCCTTAAAAAAATCAAAACAAAACTCCGCAATCCAAACCTTTCAAACAAAAAAGGCTACAATAACGTCACAGAATTTGTAAACAACATGGAAAAAATGTTCCCTTCAATAGAAAACGCCATGCAAAATACACTAAACCAACTCCACAACCAAGAGGAGATAAAAAGTCAATGAGTCCCAATGCCAAGTTTGTTGACCCCCATGGTTTTGACCCAGAAATCAGGGAGATAGAAAAAGAAGTCGTAGACTTTTTTGCAACCAAGGGCTCCGAATTTACTGGTCGACACCCAATAATTTCCACAGTTATGACATATTTTTACATACGAAAAAACTTGACACAGCAAGATTTGCAGATTTTGACAGGTTACTCAGCGGGAACTATCTCTAAGGCAGTGCGCCAATTGATTAAAATGAACATGATTACAAAAGAAACAATTCCTGGAACGCACAAACACCTCTACAAAATGGAGAAGCTCCCCATCATATCTCCAAGCTATTTTTTGAGAACTGAAAACGTTATGGACAAAAAAATCGTGGAACTCAAAGAGATGAAAAAGGTTTTAGATGACAACGCCGACCAGATGAAGAAGTTTGAAACATATCAAAATTCTTACACGGCAGTAACTCAACTTTTGAAGCTTTTGCCGACAATCTCAGATTTA
>PIXS01000006.1 GCA_003096255.1 Candidatus Bathyarchaeum sp.
AAAGAGTTAGAAAGAAAGGACTCATAATGAGAACGTTAGATAGTCCCATCTCCTCGCGGACTCGTTTGATGGCACGGCACTCGAGGGCAAAACCTTCACGATACCGGTCGCTATAGTACCGGCAGGCACCCCGAAAACCAATCATAGGATTGTCTTCCTTTGGTTCAAATTGCTTCCCACCAATAAGATTGGCGTACTCATTCGTCTTGAAATCACTCATTCGCACAATAACTGGCCAAGGATACTGGGATGCAGCGATTTTTCCAATCCCTAGTGCCAGATGCTCGACGAAATACTCTGTCTTGTCCTTATAGCCTCGGGTCAATTCCTGAATTTTTTTGCGCGTTTTCTCGTCCTCTAAATCATCAAAACGAACCAGAGCCATAGGGTGAATCTTGATGAGATTATTGATTATAAATTCCATTCTGGCAAGACCAATTCCCTCGCAAGGCAGCTTCCACCACCGCAATGCCATGTCAGGGCTTCCCATATTCAGCATTAAGGAGGTTCGAGTCACTGGGATGCCGTCAAGACTCACCTTCGATTCCTCAAAGTCAAGGAGCCCCCCATAAACATAGCCGGTTTCACCTTCAGCACAAGAAATAGTTATCTCTTGATCATCATTCAAAGTTCTTGTTGCCTCTCGTGTTCCCACAATTGCTGGAATTCCCAACTCTCTGCTAACAATAGCAGCATGACAGGTGCGACCACCATAATCTGTTACGATTCCCGCCGCCCTTTTCATGATTGGCACCCAGTCTGGGTCTGTCATTTCGGTAACTAAAATGGTGCCATCTCTAAAAAGAGCAATGTCGCTCGCGCTTTGGATCCTGCAAACTTTCCCAGCGGCGATGGCATCGCCAATACTAATACCCGACAAAATTAGTTTCCCTGGCTTCTTTAGCCGATAGGTTTTCAACAAACCAACTTTCTTTCGGCTTTGAACCGTTTCTGGGCGAGCCTGCACAATAAATAACTCACCAGTTTCACCATCCTTAGCCCATTCTATATCCATGGGCGTCTTGTAGTGTTTTTCAATAGTACAAGCCCAACGAGCCAATTCTAAAGCTTCTCCATCTTCAAGAACAAAGGATTCACGCTCAATTTTAGAAGTATTCACATTCTTGACGGTCTTACCCTCGCCTTTGGCATATACTACTTTCCTTAATTTGTCACCCAAGGTTTTCTTGATGATGGGGGCGAAATTTTTTTTGTCCAGTAAGCTCTTAAAAACCATGTATTCGTCTGGTGTAACTATGCCTTGAACAACTATCTCGCCAAGTCCCCAAGCAGCATTTATGACGACTACATTACGGAAACCGGTCTCTGGGTCAATGGTAAAAATTACTCCGGAATAGGCTTTATCAGAGCGTACCATCTTCTGGACGCCGATGGAAAGAGCGACTTTTGTATGTTCAAATCCGTGTTCTTCACGGTAAATGATTGCTCGATCAGTGAAAAGCGAGGCGAAACATTTCCGGCATGCCTTTAACAACTCTTCCTCACCTCTTATATTCAGGTAAGTATCTTGTTGACCGGCAAAACTCGCCTCAGGCAGATCTTCAGCTGTAGCACTGCTTCTCACCGCCACATCCACTTCATCACTAGCGTAAAGCCTGCATAATTCCCGGTAAGATTTCCTTATCGCCTCAGCAAGCTCTTCAGGAAAACAACCACCCAAAAAGAGATCACGTATAGATTTTCCCACCACTTTCAATTCAAGAGTCTTATTTCCGCTTTTCAGGTTTTCCAGATGGAATTTGATCTTCTCCTTAAGATCATTGGCCTCTAGAAATTTCCAAAAAGCTTCTGCAGTTATTGCGAATCCATCAGGAACACGAATACCTTCATCCTTAAGAGTACGAATCATTTCCCCTAAAGAAGCGTTCTTTCCTCCAACCACGAGAACATCGTTTGAACTTATGTTCTCAAACCATCGGATGTATGCACTTTCTTTTACCATCACTCCCTATCTCCTGTTAATGTTAATGTTCATATAAGGACTTATCATTTATGCACCTATGCGTGCAGAGAAAAAAGATATAAAAAGGTGGAGTTTGAGGCAGACATCTCCACTGTTAGAGAAAAACAGATTAGAATACGACGTTAATTAATGCGCGTGTTATCATGAGCAGTCTTCAAAGAGAGTCCTACTTGTATTTCCCTAATAAATAAGATATCTCAGAACTAAGATTCCTAAGTTGAGTCTCACTAATAGAGCAATAATAGAGTAAAGATACTCTTAGATTTTCAATCAAATATTTTGTTAATTTATCAGCTTCTTCCATTTCCATTCTCATTCCTCCTAAATTTCTATTACACTGCCTCTAATAAGTATAATAGACATGGGAAATTTAAGTGCATGTATGCATTTCTCGCTTGAAGACCAGCCGTAGTCTTAGTAATTCCTGCGCGCGCTACAAACACGTCCTGAATACAACCTCCGTCGATTTAGTCTTATTTGTATTCATCTGCAGCGAGTTCAACTGAAACTGTGTCTTTATGTGTGCGACGTTTTCTCTTTTCCGGCTTCATCTTTCTTCCTTGCATGAACGCGTCTTCAGCCTCGGTGATCTCACCTTCCTCCAGCATTTCTTCCCTCTGCTTCTCGTCATAAATATCTCCGGATTCCGTCTCTTCCTCCTCTTCGCCACCATAAATGTTTGTACCTTCTGTCTCTTTCTTCCTCGTTTTCTTTTTACTCATATTACCACTATAATGACAAAAAAGCAACATCCAATATAAAGTGTTTCTCAGCAAGATGGAGCAAATCCTAAGTTTGGTGGCTTACTTTTGGATGCTTCGACTCAGAGAATCTCCGAACATGCATGCATGCATGCGCGGAGTTAAAGAAGTTCTTTTCCGTAAGTGTAAACTTTCGCTAGATTAGGCAAATCGTTTATAGTCTTTCTTATTCCGCTGGTATCGAAGGCTATGACTCGGCATGCATGCATCATTTTATAAAGCATGGAAGCAATAGCACAGCTTAAGCGAGATTTTCCGCGAGTTTGCACCACTCACTAAAAGCATTTTCCTTTTTGGCTTCCTCTAACTCAAACAAGTTTTCAAACTTCATGTTATTCATCTTCTAAAAAGTCTATGTCTTCTTCGAATTCTTCTTCAATTGCACAGAAGTCGCAAAGCCCATTATTGGCTTGTGCTTCCAGTTCGTCTATCTCTGTTCCGCACTTTCTGCACTTAGGCATTTTCTTTCACTTCCTCTTTTGGCTTGGTTCCGTTTTTCTTTTCCATGATTCTAGCGAATTCGTGAACCCCAGTTAATTGCGCGCGCTCTGATTAGGTTCTCGATCTTGTTTCTTTCTCAGGGTTTAGTTGTTTGATCTTCCTTCCATTTTATTTCTCTTTTCCTGCCCGTTAATATTCTTTAAAACAAGATCCCTAATTACGTTTTAAAGTGATAGCGCATAGATGTCTTTTGAACTTTCCACAGTGACTTTTAAAGTGTCGTCGCTGTCCTTATGCTTAAAAATCAAAACTTTCTTTTTGTCGTCTCCTTGTGTCTTTCCCAGTGAGAAATGTCTTCTTTTGCTATATAGACGCGCACGCATCTATGAGTGTGAGTTAAGATCACTCTTTTTTTAGTTACTCTTTTGATATCAAAACCTGAGAACAAAAATGTTTTAAGTTTTATCCAAAAGATAGATCTGTCGGGGATTTGGATGTCTGAGAAAGAAAAAAGACCAGTCACAGCGATGGAGTTGCTAATTAGCGTTGTAGGCTTGATCATAGCGATAATCTTAGCTGTTTTTGCGTTGGGAATTGCCAACTGGGGAATAGACCTTTTCGGGATAAGTGGAGATATGTCAAGAGCAGCAGCTTTGATAGCAGTTGCGATAATCATAGGACCAACCGTAGCGGCATTCGCCACAAAAAAATACTTCTAAATAGGTTTGCGCGCCTAACCTTCCCTCTTTTTTATGTGCGAGTTTAATCTTTTAAAAACCCATCTTTGAATGCTTTTTCTCGCCACTCGTT
>PIXS01000007.1 GCA_003096255.1 Candidatus Bathyarchaeum sp.
AATCCAATTCCTGCGGAAAGAAGGAAAATATAGAGATACCCCAGCATCTTGTTTGGTCATACTGGACCTGAACATGCCTAAAGTTAACGGTTTTGAATTTTTGGAGATAATAAAAAGCGACGAGAAACTGAAGACTACGCCGATAATTGTTTTGACGTCTTCAAGCAGACCCGAAGATATCGAATTAGCCTACAAACTTGGGGCTAACAGCTTTGTTGTAAAACCCGCCAGCTTCGAAGACTTCATCGAAGCGGTGATGGAAATAAAGCGTTACTGGTTAACGCTCTCAAAAATACCATAAAAAAGAATGTTGGGGAATGAAAAAGTGACTGAACTAAAAATTCGAATACTACACGTTGAAGACAGCGCCGATGACCAAGTGGTTCTGAAGCGTTCACTCAAAGAAAACATGCCAATCAGTTATGATTTAGTGGCTGTGGACACGGGAACAAAGGGTCTAGCAAAAATTGAGAAAGAAAACTTTGACTTGCTCATTTCGGATTATAGGCTGCCTGACATGACAGGCATCGAATTTGTCAAACAACTCAAAAAGAAACAGAACAAGATACCCATCATTTTGGCTACGGGCAAAGGAAGCGAAAACGTTGCAGTGGAAGCAATGAAATTAGGTGTCCGAGACTACATAAACAAAGAAGAAATCGGCTCAAAACGTTTGATTGACGGAATCAAAGAAATACTGCTTGTGTCAGCCCTACCTGAAACAGTAGACATTGAAGCTGCAAAAGCTATCCTGGCGCTTTTTGCAAAAAACTCCACAATACAAGTAGAATCAACAAGCACCATAACAACTGACCCCGAAAGTGAAATTCCTGCCGAAAAACTGGCGTCAACATTAGTAACTCTTGCAGACATAGAAATCCTAGAAGAAGAGCCTTCACGTTCAGTGATTGCCTGCCCAGACTGCCAATCAGCAACATCCACACTCATTTTGGAGTGCCCTGAGTGTGAAAGCACCCAAATGACCAAAGAAGAAGCTTTGGAACACTTTGATTGCGGCAACATAGATTTCAGGTCCAAATTCGAGAAAGATGAAGGCGTCCTTGTTTGCCCAAAATGTGGAAAAAAACTCAAAGTAATCGGCGTCGACTACAGAAAAATCGAAAATTGGTACAGATGCTCAAACAGGCATGTCTTTGGTCAACCAAACTTCAAGTTCGCATGCTCCAAATGCGGTGGACGATTTCCTTTAGAGGACACAAGAATCGAGATGCTTCACAACTACATTCTAACAGACAGCGGACGCCAGATGCTGAAACTTGGCGTAAAAGCCACTGAATTAACCGAGAACCAGAACAAGAAACCCAGCCAAAAAGCATGAAAATTGGTTGTTCATGAATGGAAATTGAAAAACTAGTAATAGCTGCCGTTGTGCTGGATTTAGAACTTGTTTTAGTAGCCATTGTTATATCAGGATACATCGCCTGGATATGCCTAATCCTCGGAGCAATAGCCGCATCATATTTTCTATATGCTGCAAGAAAAGCCCAAAGGAGCAGTATCAGAAAACCTTCTAGACACATTCCCATGCTTGCAATTCTTTCTATACTTATAATCCCAGTTATCGTTGGATGGCTCACCCTTTACCTTGGTTACCTTTCGATTGCAACAGCACTTTTGGCAACAGCATTGACGATTGAATTTTTCTCAAATTATCTCGCGCTTCCCCTCAGCGTATACCATAGGCATCTGGAACTAAACATGAAACTAAGTCCAATTCATCGCTGGCCACTGGTTACAATAGTTGTTCCAGCCCACAACGAAGAAAAAGTGATACAGCGCTGCATTGAAGCCATTCTGGAAATAGACTACCCAAAAAAGGAAGTGATCGTAGTTGACGACGGCTCAACAGATAACACATACCAATTAGCCTCTAGCTACCGAACAAAGGGCGTAAAGGTAATCCGTAGACTAGAGGCGGGGGGAAAATCTGGCGCCCTTAATACGGGCATACTTATTGCTAAAGGCGAAATCATCATCACCTGCGATGCGGACAGCATGATTGCTAGGAGTGCCCTCAGAAAAATTGTCAGCCGTTTCCAGGACCCGACGGTTACTGCCGTAGCTGGAAACGTGAAGGTTCTGAACCGGACAAATTTGGTGACAAAGTGTCAGGCTCTTGAATATATTGTTAATGAGAATATTTACCGCAGAGTTTTTGACATTTTTGGGGTTGTGCCTGTGGTTCCAGGTCCTTTGGCTTCTTTTAGGAGAAAAAGCTTGAAGGAAATTGGTTTCTATGACCGAGACACGTTAACTGAGGATTTTGATATTACAGTCAAGCTTTTGAAGACACAGAGTTGTGCAGGCTTTGAGTGACGCTAACGTCTACACGGAAGCAACAGTCACTTGGAAGGACTTCATCAAACAGAGAACAAGATGGAACAGGGGCACTTACCAAACTATCATGAAGCACAGAAACGTGTTCAAGAATCCACGGTTCGGTTACCTGCGGAACTTGACGTTCCAGTACATCATACTGTCCATGTATGTTGTTCCTCTAATCTCAGTCGTATCTCTGGCAGTTATAGCATGGTCGCTGGTAACAGGGTATGCGTTGCAGGTTCTGCTTGTGATGGGCGTGTTCATGCTGATTCAAGCCACTTACAGTTTCTTAGCCATACTGATGGATGATGAAGACATGAAACTCCTAATTTATTCTCCATTATTTGTGATTGGCTACAAGGAAGTGCGGAACTTTGTCAAACTCAAAAGCCTACTTGATGTAATCCTGAAAAGAGAGATGAAGTGGGGTTCGCTACAGCGGATAGGTGTAGATAAACAAAGTTAACATTACAATAAAGGTTTAGGGCTTGTCTATTTTAGGCTCCGGGGGTGGAGACTCTGGCGGCGGGTCATTCTTCTGTTTTTTGCTGAGTTTAGGGAATACCCGCGTTTCTAGCAGGTAAAGGAGTGTAAGGTAGATGAACATCCATGCAATGAAGAAGAATTCGCCATAGAATTCATGGAAGGTTGCTGCCAAGGAGGCACCGCTGTTGACTCCTGCCAGAAGAATGGCTACGATTCTAAGGATGTTAACGAAGAAAGTTCCAAGTGCGCCCACGATTACGTAGATTATTTTTCGTGTGCGGGATATGTTAGTTCCCCTGAGAAACAGCATAATCATAAATGAGTACAGGAAGAGGCTGTGGCTTCCTGCGCATGACCATGAAACGATGGCGCGGTATGTTTTTCCGCTTGCTCCAGTGACTATGAGTCCTAGTCCGTCTGCGCCGCCTGAGAAGGTTTGGGTGCCGTAACCCAACAGATTCAGTACGATGGTGGCGGCTGATGTTGTGATGGGAACAAAGGATTGTAGAGTTTCGAAGGTTCCGTAGGGGGAGAAGGTGTCTACCATGTAGAAGACGCCGACGCCTGCTATGAAGAATGAGGAGACGGCGAAGCTTTTGAGTCCCTGAATTCCGTACAGGAACCAGATTGATGCTATAAAGAAGGCTGCAAAAAGGACATACTCAAATGAGTAATGCCAAGAATGAGTCAGGTACCATTCGCCGAATTCTGCAACGGGCACGCCGACAGCGGTTCCAAGCTCCAGAATTGCGTCATACAAGCCGACGTATAGTCCTGCTGCGTATATTGTTGGGAGAGCCATGATTATGGTAGCGATTATTGTTTGTTTGGTCCAGAAGGTGCTGCCTTCGTCTTTGAGGTGCTTCCATCCAAGATACGTCTCTAAGAGAAGTAGCCAGAGGAAGAGGAAGTATGGTGCTCTGCCTTTCCATAGGAAATCGAAGGAGCCCCAGTCCCGTAGGTAAATGAGAAGTAGAGGCACAGTGAAGGCTGCGAAAACAAGGACAGTTTTCAAAAGGAGGCAGCGGTCAGTTTTGCCAAGTAGTTTCTCTATCTGCTCTTTCAAAGGAAATTTCATGTGTTTGTGCCCTACCGAACATGAGTCGAGATAACTGGAGGTTAGAAGATACCATTACCACATCGCAATAAATTAAATTGTCTGTTTTCTATACAGGCAAGGTTCAGTCTTTCGGTTTTTCGCCAGAATCTTTCTGTTCCTTGAAATCCAGCGACACCGAGTTTATGCAAAAACGTTGACCCGTAGGAGTCGGGCTATCATCGAAAAGGTGCCCAAGGTGCCCGCCACACTTTTTACAGGTAACCTCAACTCTGCGCATCCCAAAGCTGTTATCTGCATGCAGTTCGACACTCTCATTGGAGACTGCATCCCAGAAGCTAGGCCAGCCCGTACCAGAATCAAACTTTGTGTCAGAACTAAAAAGCGGATTCCCACAAGCAGCACACACATACATTCCCGTTTTCTTGTTTTTCAGAAGCTTTCCAGTGAAGGCTGGCTCGGTTCCCTTCTCGCGAAGCACATTATATTGCTGTGGCGTCAGAGTTTTTTTCCATTCATCTTCCGTTTTGATGGCTTCCCACATCCCCTTTTCAAGATTAAACAAAACCAGAACGTTAGCTACAAATCCAAGGGTCACGGAGTCTTTAAAACATTACAGTTCAAGCACATATTTGGAGCCTAATAGCAGCAGATTGTTGAAAACAGTATTTTTTCAGGAATTCAGCAGCACAGCAACTATCCGATGTCCAGAACCTTCATCATATTAGGAACCTAATAGTAGTTCATTGTTGAAAAAATGGTTTTTTCTGAAAAAGCATGAAACAGATTGTGATTGCTTTTTATCTTTGTTTAAGTACTGTTTATTGTGCCGGATGACGAAAAGGCATTAGTTTGACGTTTAGGATGACAGCTCAGAGTTACTCCGACGGCACCTCTATACTGGTGTAGATGTCCCTGTATTGTATCATGGTCCACACAAGAGCTATGCCCGTCAAGGACTGCAGTCCCACAAAACCGAAGTTAAGCGGAAAGTTTGTGACCGCAAACACCCACACAGAAAAGACTGCCCACATAACAGCGAGCCACATCACCAAGATTTTGCTTGAAAGCCTCATATCTCATCGAAGTCACCTTGTCTAAAGTTCATACAAAAAAGCTATGAACAGAAAATATTGACTCAGAATAAACATTCGACAAAACAAAGAAATAGAAAGGTTTGACGGAAACCACAAAAACAGGCTTCCGCCGCAATATGGATTGGGTTTAGGCTAGTTTTTTGGCGAGCTCGTAGGCGTCTTTTTAGTCAACTATGCCGCTTGGGTTCTCCACTGCCTGCTTGAACATCTCGCCTTCAACCTGAATCTTGAGAGGACCTATTGCCAGGGCACCTATGCCGAACTTGCCTGGAATAAACTCTTTCCCTTTGTGGGTGGCTTTCACGCCTTCAACACCCAATGGCGGAACAGCATTGATGTCTCCAAGGACCTTAACTTTCTGTCCATACTTCTCAAGAACGCTCAGGGGCAACAGCTGAATTCCCGCTGCGCCACACGCCAAAACGATGTCAGCGTCTTTGATTGCTGCACCTATCTCCTCAGGAGTAGCAGCTTGGGCACCACGGACTTGGTTTGTTCCCAGTTCCTCATTGATTTTGTTTGCAGCAGCAGTTGCTCTGTCTAGTTTCCGAGAAGTAAGAACAACGTTTCCGCCCTCGCTGGCATACAATCGAGCAGCAACAACGCCAACTGGACCCGTTCCTGCCAGAATCGCCGCAGTTTTTCCCTTAAAGTCTCCAAAGCCTTTTTCCTTGAACAGCTTCATGGTTTTCGCTACCGCAGCAGAGGCTGTCGTGTTTGAGCCTCTGGGGTCAACTATCACAGACAACTCAAAGGGTGGGAACATGGACTTCTTTACAACTTTCAAGATTTCAAGGGCTTTGTCGACGTCCTGACCGCCTATGAACACTTTGGTGTGTTTTGCACCTTCAGGTCCTCGAGGAAACATGGCATCTTGGATCAGACGTTTTGCGTCGCTGACTTCAACATTGCTGTAATTGATTATTTGGGCGTCTGGGTAAAGGTCAATTGCAACCAGCATGTCAAAGGGGCTTGCGTATTTGTCTGTATCCAAAAATATTATAACATTTTTTCGGCTTGACAAGGCTACTAACCTCACAATTTTGTGAGAGGTAATGCCGTAGAGTGAAATTTATTTGTTTTGTAACAGCCAGCACAGGCATCAAAAAGGGCGTAAACCAAACGAAAGATAACACACAAATAAGCCCATTCAGTAACGGAAATTAAGGTGACCTTTTTGCTCAAACTCTACAATACGCTAACCAGAAAACTGGAAATTTTTGAGCCAAGAGAGAAGGGAAAAGTGAAGCTGGTTACGTGTGGTCCCTCCATTTATCA
>PIXS01000008.1 GCA_003096255.1 Candidatus Bathyarchaeum sp.
CTTAGATGCTAACACAATCATTGTCCTCTCCTGTTCCGCAGGCTGGTCATGCTTTACACGAAACTATCCTGACAAGAAAGTGCTACAGGTCACAGAAGATATCGGATTGGTCATCACTGATGCTGACAGAGAAATCTTCAAAGTCGTAATGCCCTACAAGGGTCACGAATCCGAGTTGGGCAAAGAGTACAGAACAAACACTGGAGAGCCGCTTGTTGGCAAAAAAATCAAACTGAGGTGCACAGCATGATAATCTCTGTTCGTTCACTATCATACGATGAGCTTAAACGAAACCTGAGCCGCGACGACAAGATTGTGCTATGGAGCTGCGACACATGTGTAAAGCACTGTGGTATCGCAGGAATGGAAAAGATGACAACTTTAGCAGATATGCTCAAGGAAGATGGCTACACGGTCATCAAAAAGGAGCTGATCAGCGAATCTTGCCAAATCAACCTCGCCAAAAAACACAAGAAAGCCCAAGAAGACATCTTAAACAAGGCCACTGCAATAATCACGCTCACATGTGAACTTGGCTACCAATGTGTAAGAAACGTGTTTCCCAAAATGAAAGTAATCGCAACCGCCAAAACATTTGGGTCAGGAAACTTCAGCAACAGAAAAGGTCCAATCCTGACGTCGCCTCTGCCAACAACCAATTTAGAGATAAATCCAGAAGGCTACACCCTCAAGAATCTGGTGGAATCATTTAGTCTACAGCAAGGATTCTTCGATGCCGACAAAGCACCTAACCCACAGAAAATCACGATAACAGTAGACGGCAAACCCCTTGAAGTGAAGAAGGACGCTAACCTGCTCGATGAACTGCTGGCTCACAGGATGAAAATTCCGCACCTCTGCTATGACTCCAGTTTGGGCTCTATCGGAGCGTGCCGAATGTGTCTCGTGAAAGTTGAAGGAAAACGAGGCTTTGTCCCATCCTGCTGCACTCAGATAGAAGAAGGAATGGTTGTCACAACAGAAGACGAAGAAATCAATAACCTCCGAAAGTCGGTTCTGCAGATGATTGTGGCTGAATGCGGAGAAGAAATACAGCAAAGCAGGGACATCCGCTTCTGGTTGCGCAGATACAAAATAACAGAAAACCGTTTCCAGCTTTCCAAAAAGGACGAAGTCGTTGACGATTCCGATGAGGTTCTTATCAGAGACCCGAACCGCTGTATCCTGTGTGGACGATGTGTCAAAGCCTGCGCTAACCTGTCAGGTCAAAAAGTCATCAACTTCGCTAACAGAGGAAGCAACACCGTCACAATCACTGGACTGAATGACCCCTTCGCCAACGCAGACTGCGCTCACTGTCTAGCATGCGCTCACTACTGCCCAACAAACGCAATAACGCCGAAGTCGATCTCCAAGAAGATTTCAGGATACCCATTCTGGACCCTGATATCTTACCCAAAGACGATGACACGCACAACCCGCGCAGGATAAACAGAAAAAATCACTGTCGCCAGATATGCTCGGGGCGGGAACTTCGTGTTTCCGCCCCTCTCATCTATTTTGTTATTTTAGATTGTTAGTATCCGGTAGGCTATGCCGCCTACAAGAAGGGCTAGCAGTATTTCCAGCACGGTGATCAGCAGTGCTTTTTTTGAGCCGAACTCTTTAGCCAAGGCGCCGATAGTTGCCACGCATGGTATGTAGAGCATAACGACGAGAGTGAAGACTATCATCTGAACTGGACTCATGACCAGTGCCAAGTTTGTGGTTCCGAATAGGGATGCAAGCATTATCAACGTTAACTCTTTTCGTAGCACACCAAAAATCAGTGCAATTCCTGTGACTGCGGGCAATCCAAGCCAAGCAACGGTTACTGGACTCATTATGTTGGCGATGGGGTCTAGCAGGTTTGCGACTTCTGCGATTTTGATTACTATGCTGCCTGCAACCATGATGGGAAATGCCATCACTATGAATTCTCGTAGCCTGAACCATGTTTGTTTGGCAACAGTTTTTATGTGTGGTATCCTGTAGGCGCTCATTTCCATTATCAGTTCTGTTGGTTCTCCGGGCAATGCCTTGAAGTCGATTCTTCCAAGGGTGAATATGATGATTAGGTTGATTATGTAAAGTGCCAGCGCCCACTCGATGCCCACGTAGGTTCCCACTAGCCCAAGGATTATGACTGATGTTGCGGCACAGGGAACAAGGGTTACAACAAAGGCAGTTAGTAGCCGTTCTCTTGTGGTCTCCATTATTCTGCAGCCTAGGCATCCTGGAACGTTGCAGCCGAAACTCAGCATGACGGGTATGAAGGCTTTTCCGTGTAATCCCATTTTGTGCATCAGATTATCCATCAGAAAGGCGATGCGGCTGAGGTATCCTGAATCCTCGAATATGTACAGGATGAAGTAGAAAGGAAGAAGGTAGGGCAATGCAACTGTGACTCCGCCGACGATTCCCTCGATGACTCCGCCCCAAATCAGTTCTCCAACGATTCCTGTTCCAAAAACACTGTCAAAAGCTGGTTTCAGAGCCATGAAGGCATCACCTAAAAGGGCAGATGCGAAGTCTCCGAAACTGAATATACCAACAAAGACTGCGAGAACTGTCGCCAGCATTATGGGGAAACCAAATATTTTGTGGGTTGTTACTGTGTGCAGTTTATCTCTCAACGGAGTCTTAGGTGGCTCCGCTATCTTCTGGATTTCCGCTGAAATCCTGTTTGCAACATGATATCGTTCAGAAGTGACAACAGTTGGGCAAGAATGACCGTGAAGTTGCTCAAGTTCATCTCTCATCCGTTCTGCGGCTGCAACAACCTCAGGGCTTAAGGCACTAACCTCTTTCTCAACCTCACTGTCTTCCTCTAGAAGCTTTATTGCAACCCATCTAGTGGGGTACTTCAACTGAAATTTGTTGAGAAGAATGATTAGGTCTTCGATTCTTTCCTCAATTTCTTTTCCATACCGTGGCTTCAGAGGCTCTGTTTTCCTTTTTTTCTCAATAACCTCGATGGCTGTTTCCAGCATCTGATAGACGCCTTTCCCACTAATGGCAACTGTTGGAACAACGGGTACACCCAAAAGCTTCTCTGCCTTCTTGAGGTCAATGGTGATTCCTTTCTTCTCTGCCATGTCAATCTGGTTTAGGGCTATGACTAGGGGGGTTTCTAGTTCAAGAAGCTGTAATGTGAAGAAGAGGTTTCTTTCAAGAATTGAAGCATCTACAACGTTTATCACTAGGTCAGGCTTTTCAGTGGCTATGTATTCTCTTGAAACCAGCTCTTCCATGGAGAATGTTGACAGGGAATAGATTCCTGGCAGATCAATGAAGTCTATTGTGTAGCCCTTGAAGTGGAGGGTTCCCTCAGCTTTTTCAACTGTTTTTCCTGGCCAGTTCCCAATGTGCTGATGTAGGCCGGTAAGCTGATTGAATATAACTGATTTTCCTACGTTAGCGTTTCCTGCTAACGCGATTCGAAAATGGCTGCCGCTCATCTTTCAACATCTACCAGAATTCTGTGTGCCATTCCTCTGCCTATAGCCAAACGTGAGCCCCTGACGCTAACTTCTAGGGGTCCATTGAAGGGTGCTGACTTTACCACGGTCACTTTGGTGCCTGGAGTTAAGCCTAAGTCACAGAGTCTTCTGGCGCAGCGCTCGGTCATGGCATGTTTTCTCCACTTTTTTCTTGCTCTGTTTCTACACATCTGTTGGTCTTCTGGGCTGCAGTTGGTATCTGTTATTACGCCTGTTTCGCCGTTTCGTAAGGCAGATAAGGGCAAGTACATCAGTTCCTCATATCTCCTTCAATTTCCTTAACGTGGATGATTGAGGCTAACTCATGGTCGATTTGGAAGCATTCTCCTTCAACACAGATTGTCAAAGAACCGCTTGACACATTCTTGTTTTCAACTTCCACGTGCTTTCCAGGCTTAAGATTCAATTTAGCAAGCTGTTGCAGCGCCTCTACATTTTCTTCAGTTATTTTGATGATGATGCCGCCTGTTTTGGCGTCAAGTTCGCTGAGAGCCATTGTTTCCTCTTCAAAGACTCCGCCGCAACTTGTGGGTATCAGGTTTCCGTGAGGACATCTTTTCGGGTGCCCCAAGGCTTTCTCTAATGGCTTGAGAATTTCTGGAGAGAGAGCGTGTTCTAACTTGCAAGCGGGATCATGGACTTG
Source organism: Candidatus Bathyarchaeum sp. (assembly GCA_003096255.1). Next base: position 4,147 of record PIXS01000008.1, read on the forward strand.
GCTCCAGTCTAGATGCAAGATGTCGGTTAGTAGCCGCTCTGCTAGGCGGTGTCTTCGTAGAACGTTTGAGGCGATTTTTCGTCCATTATCGGTTAATTTCACGCCCTTGTATGGCGTATGGATAACAAGTCCTTTCTTTTCCAGATTCTCTATCGTGTTTGTGATGGAACCTGGAACAACATTTAGGCTTCTGGCAAGGTCCATGGTTCTGGCGTAGCCTGTTTTGTGTTCTAGGCGGTAAATTGCCTCAAGGTATTCTTCAGCTTGGTTTGAGACTGTTTCTGGTTTAGCGTTCATGTATATCACCCGCTCGAAATTACGACCTCTCGTAATTTTACTTAGTTACATCACAGATAAACCTTACTCTTTCCAGAACACTGTTTCACCAAAAACAGGAAAACAACAACAAACCAATGTTCACACAATTCAACTTACGACAACATGTTTAGGATTTAAAGTGTTTCTGGAAGACCTTGCGGATTTCTTCGGGCTGTTCCACTACGAAGATGCCGTCCATGGCAGCCAATTTTTTGGTGTGCTCCACATCTTCCTTTCTTACCCGTATTTTCATATCAGTTCCGTCTGGAAGCTGAGTAACCGTTGTGCCTTCCTTGTAGTCACAGGGCACCACATAAACGGGTACAAAACTTTTCAGAGACATTATTGCCGCGTTAGTCAGCATCGTGTCAGCTATTCCCGTAGCAATCTTAGCAACCGTGTTTGATGTAGTTGGGGCAATCAACAGAAACTCGATTTTTCCGCTCTGAAGCTGAACCGCAAGAGTGGGCACGTTCGAGTTAGATTCAACCCTGACTTTGTCAAAACTTTCCTTCAAATCCTTAGCCAGATGGTAGAAATGCACTACTTGATTTCCTGCCGTCGAAAGATACACCGTAATTCTGATTTCGTCCTGATACTGCTTCTTGAGTTGCTTCATGACCTCAATTACTTCAAGGAGCCTGTCTCCGCTACCAGTGATTCCCCACGCAACCCGCTTCACCTTTTTTTGCTTCTGTTCCATTTCTACAGCTTCAGCCATCTTTCTTCACTTCTTCATTTTTGATTTCGATGGTGTTTAGGGCTTCAACGAACCGTTTTATTGTCTTCTTCAAGCTTCGGAACCCTTCCTTGTCCTCTTTCACGCCCTCCAGAGTGTCCTTTGACCAGAAGTTTGCTCCCAAGTTTGCTCCAAAGGGACCACCACTAACGGGTATGATGCCGTTTAGGACATAAAATGCGTGAATTTGCTGGATTGTAGGTTCCTGTCCTCCGATTCTGTCTCCCCCAACGGCGATAGCAATGCCGATTTTGTGTTTGAAGACGTTGGGGTCTGCGGCTAATATGGCTCGGCACCGGTCTAAGAGTGCCTTGGTTTGGGCGCTGACTCCCCCATTATAGACGGGAGTGGCAATTATGATGCCTTTAGCTTGTTTCAGGAGACCGTAGACTATTTTCATGTCATCATTTATTATGCATTCTTTGTGTTTCAGGCAGTGGTCGCAGTGTCTGCAGAATCCGATTTTTTTGCCTCTAACAGTGAAAAACGATGTGTGTAAACCCTTCAGTTCTAAGGTAGCTAGGGCGTCTCTTAGGACATATTCTGTTGCACCGTTTCTAGGGCTTCCGCATATGCCAACAATCATGGTGCTTCATCTAACTTTCAATGTTCTCCTGACGCAATAAATGTTACTAGGAAACAATGAACCACCCCGCAAAAAACGGCACAGGCAGTTTTGGTTATTGTTTTTCTTCATTTAGTTTAGTTTTAATTTCGTCCCAGTCCCAGTTGAACATTTCAAAACAGATTAGGGTTTGTGTTTTAAGGATGTAGGGAGATTTTCTCAGTTCAATAATCAGACGGTCGATGTCTACAAGTTTTCCTTTTAGTGCGACGATGAAATCAAAGGAACCGTGAACAAAATCTAGCCGCTCCACTTTAGAGTCTAATATCAATCCCTGAGATAGAAGGTCATTGGCGAAATCGCCCTCTTTTCCAGGTTGAAGCTCTACTAGTACATAGACACTAATATCGTCAGTACTCGATTTTTTCACCTCCCCCAAATTTTTTCATCAGAATAAGAAAAACACAAAACATTGATGACGGTCCCTCCCCCGTGTACGAACTGTACAATTATTAATTAGAGAAAGGCGGATAAAAAATTAACCCAAACCTCAAGAAATAAAACAGAGATTTTTGATAGTTTGAGATTGGAAAATCAGGTGTTGGTTTTTATGGTTAAGATACACAAAGTCAAAATAACTGTTGTGAGGCGTTTTCA
>PIXS01000009.1 GCA_003096255.1 Candidatus Bathyarchaeum sp.
GTTCAATAATTTCTTAATCTTCTAATGTCAAGCCGATAAAAGAACCTGAGAATTTTCCAAAATATTATATGTCACAAACACTGACATTGGGAGTTCATACTGGGGAGAACATTAGTGTGGAATAGTAAAGATTTAGCGCTTGTTATTGTTATTGCAGTTGTAAGTTTTGTGTATTCGGTGCTTATTGGTCAACTTGGAGCAGTATTTACTGGGATTCAAGGATTAAATTATCTTTTTTATGTTGGACATGCACTCTTTATCAGTCTTGGTCTTCTACTCTATAAAGGTCGAAGATGGAGATTTTTTTTACAAACGGTTTTAGTTGCTTTACTTAGTTTACCTGTTTCCCAGTTTGGAGCACCATATGATGTGATGGCACGAATCCCGGTTATTCTAAATGGTATTTTTCTTGATCTGTTATTTAATAGTCTATACCAATCTTTCCAGAACAGAGAAAAATTACTTCTTTGGTCGTTACTAATTTCTCTAGTTGGAGTTTTCACATGTTTGGTTTTTATTTCATTAAATTTTATATTATTTATTTCAATGGAAGCATTGAATTCTTATATGAATCTCTTTTTTATGCTTTCTCCAATAACGATAATTGAAGGTTTAGCTGGGGGATATTTAGCCTTTCAAATTTCTGAGAGACTGAAGAAAATGAATAAATGATTATTAATCGTCTTCAGGGGGCCTCTTTTACCAAGAAAAATATAGATTTCTGCCTCTTTGTCGGCTAATCCAATATTTTTTTAATTTTTTTGATTATCCCCTTCAATCCACTTATTCATCTTATAAAGGATATTTTACGGGTAAATTCGTGTTTAAATCCCGTCCTTCACTCACAAGTGTAATGGAATATTTCAATTTTAAAAAAAGAGGAAGTTTGCGGGAGAATAGTGGAGATGTCTCCATTTTTGCGGTGAATAGCTGTTTATTAAGGATTACCCACAGCAGAAGCCTAAGAAGCCACCAAAAAGGTGAATCAGATAACAGGCGCTTAGGATTTGAAAATGCCTGACAGCTTCTCCATAATCTCAAGGGGTATGTTGAAAACATAGGAGAAGGGACCAAGACCACTTAGCATCTGCCTGAGGCGTGTTATGTCCGTTTTGTCCACTGCTTGAATCAATGGGGCAGTTATCAAGTAGATGCCCAAGAATGCCATGCCGCCTACAATCATTTCTATCCAGTAGGCAAAGTTAAGCGGTGCCAAAAGCAAATAAGTGAACCCTGTAGCGATCACAGAGGCTAACAAAATTTTGGCCGAAGATACCCACTCTACTGTTGCACCAAAATTCTTTTGTAGCCACCATAAACCGTAAATCAAACTTGGGAGTACTGCAATCAAACTTGTTGCTATCAACCCTATAACTCCAAACTGGCTGATCAGTGTCCAACCAAACAACAATCCCATGCCCAAAGTGATGAATGCCATCTTCATCGTGACCTGTGTTTTGCCCTGACCGTTAAGAAAACTGCCTACACTAAGATTTCCTATCCCCACGTAGAGATAAAGAATGTTGTAGATGCTTAGAAAGAAGGGGGCATCAGTATATTCTGTGCCGACAACGGCGAAAATAATAGGCTCTGCCAGAACCATCATCATCAAAGTTACTGGAATTGTAAGCAAGGCTCCATACTTGACAGAAGTCGTGAAAACAGCCCTAAGAGTTTCTTTTTCTTCTTTAGCTTTAAGTTTTGAAAACGCTGGAAATAGCACTGTGGCTATTGGCACCGTGAAAAAAGTAATCAGAACTGTGAAATTAAGTGCTGCCTGAAAGTTGCCTAAAGCAGTTGTGTAAGAGTTGTTGGTTGCAGAGAAGGTTTGGGTTAGTACCGTGTTGTAAAACTGTGGCAAGAATCCGGTGATTACCGCTGAAACAGAGAGCGGCACCCCATATTTTAGTAGCGTCTTTAGTGTTCTTTTAAGGGCTATTTTGTTCAAGGGCTCTTTGTACTTTCTAAGAAACGAATGATAGAAAAATATCATTCCTACTAGTCCCGCAGTGACTTGAGCAATAATCTGCCCTTGGATAGCACCCATAACACCAAACTCAAGAGCTACAAGAAGAGGTGCAAGCAAACATCTCATAACCGAGTTTAAGATTAACGTCAAACTGTGAAATTCAAGCCTTTCTAAACCAATAAAGGTGGACTGGGAAACCTTAAGAAATGAATCTGCAAGGATTGTGAGCGAAGCAACTTCGATCAGAACCTTTACCTCAGCTCGATGAAACACGCTTGTAGCAAGAAAATCTGCCAACAAGAAACATAGTAAAGTAAGGAAAACTCCCATGATTATTTCGAACAGCATTCCCGTGATCAGAACGTTTTTGATGTTACCTGTCTCGTTTTCAGTCTTGTATTGTGCCAAAAATTTTACCATAGCCGAGTTTGTGCCCCAATCTTTGAACAAACTGAGCATGCTAGGAAATATCATCGCAGTTGCGATTATGCCATAATCGTCGGGATTAGCCAGCAGACGCAATATAGCAATTAGGCTAACTGCTGTGACAACGCTGGAGATGCTTACGCCTATGAAAATTTTGAAGCCGCCTCTTGCCGAGGATTTTGCCATTTCGCTTGCCTTGTCCAAAAGTCTGCGCTCCAGTTTCCCTGTTTTAGTTTAATGCATAAAAAGGCTGTGCATTTAGAAATTGTTGGGTTCTCCACATTTATTCACGATGCTCTCACAATATAGCAGCAACTTTTGAGTCCAAAAAGCCTCTGGGCACCCACTTTTTATGTTTTAAATGTCTAAACAACGAAATTGGAAAACCTCTTATATTCCCACAAAACATGGTACACACTACTTGAGGGCGTTTAGATGTCAAGCGCCAAACTTCACTCCTCTAAAAATCCTGTGATTACGTCTTGTTTAGCTACGCAGTTGGAAAATGAAATCCCTGACGTAGACATTTATGGCGCAGAAAAAAAGCTTCTAGATTTCGCTTACCAAGACCTAGAGACCTGCATAAAACTGAAATGGAACGACATAAACTCCGAAACCATTGAGGAAGCCCTAAACAACGAAGACAAACAAGAAGAAATGAAGGCATTCCTAAAAGTCTGGACCAAACAGTGGCTAGACAAATGGAGAGAACGAGTCACCCTCTGCAGAAAGACACCCCGCTTCTCACTACAGCACATCAAAGCCAAACAGAAAGCCACAAAACTCTTCAAACAAATGGAAAACGGGCAGGAACTAAAAGAGTTTGTTGTCCAGAAGCTGATCAGTCAGGGTGAAGTGTGCATGCCAGAGCTGATAGCGGAGAATTTAGTCATTGAACAGATTGCCTTCAGGCTGAAATCGCAAGGCGGGAAATCGTCAGTTGCTAAGGATGCTTTGAAGCCGTGGCAAATATTTTGTGATGTGTTACCTCAGGTGAAAAGTTTGGCACAAAGGAAAACTCCCATAATTCACATGAAATTGATGACTGACAGGCAGTAATCAGTAGGCTACACTTTTCTGCAGTTTACATGAACTCGTGTAGGGAGGATGTTATGTCCACGTTTTCTGTGGGGACTTTTGTTGGCGGCTCATCTTTTGCGTGGGGAATGTTGTCGTGGTATGTGGGGCGTTCTTTGTTGTAGAATATTCCGATTGGTATCCTGTCTCCCCACTCAAGGGCCTTCTCTAAGGCTTTGTTTCTGTCTGTGGCGTCGTGTCCTGCTTCTTCTAGTTTGTATACTCTTTGGCTAAACCAGTCGTAGGTGTTCAGGTAATTGAAGGAAACACAGGGCTGAAAAACGTCGACGTAAGCGAAGCCTCGATGCTTAATCGCTTCAACTAACAGATTTTTTAGATGGAACATGTCGCCTGAGAAGCCTCTGGCCACAAAACTGCCGTTGCTGACTAGGGCATGAGCCACAGGATTTAGCATGGGCGGTATAACGCCGAAGGGAGTGGATTTTGATTTGAATCCCTGCTGGCTAGTGGATGTTGCCTGTCCCGTGGTTAAGCCAAGAACCATGTTGTTGTGAACTATCAGAGTCATGTTTATGTTGTTTCGTATGGCGTGAGCAAAATGTCCCCAGCCCTCATTGTATTGGTCTGCGTCTCCAGCAAAACCAACCACTGTCAGCTTTGGGTTTGCGAGTTTGATTCCCTGTGCTGCGGGCAGTACTCTGCCGTGGATGCCGTGGAAGCCGTTTATGTTCACGTAGTTGACTATTTTGCCGTGGCAGCCTATACCTGAAACCATGACCGCTTCTTCTCTTTCAAGTCCAAGCTCTATGAGGGCTTTTTTGAATGCCATCAAGATTCCGAAGTTTCCGCATCCAGGACACCACGTGTTGGTTTTTGGTGTCTTCAGGTCATTTAATGTTACCAATTTTAGAGCACCTCCTTTATGCTCTTGGCTAGGGCTTCTGGGTTGAAGGGTCTCCCGTCATACTTCAAAATTGTATGGTCCACTGTTCTGAGAAGATGTTCCCGTATCATGCTGGACAGCTGAGAAGTCTGGTTGTTCTCTACGATGATGGTTTTCTTGGCTGACCCCAATATTTTCTGGACTTTCGCGACTGGAAAAGGAGACAGATACACGACCTGCAGGTAATTTACTTTGAAGCCTTCTTTGTCTAGAATTTTCATTGCTTCTCTTATTGGTCCCTTTGTTGAGCCCCACGCCAGAACTGTTGCGTCTGCCTCTTTTGGACCATAAAATTTGGTGGTTTCAATGTTTTCCCGTTCTTTGCTTAGGGCAGTCAGTTTCCTGAACCGTTTATCTGCCATTTCTGTTGTCAAGGCAGGGTCTTCGGTTGTGTAGCCCAGTTCATTGTGTTCGTCCGCGTTAGTTCTCACAATGGCGCCTTTCGTTCCGGGCACGGCTCTGGGAGAAACGCCATCATCTGTCAACTTGTGGCGTTTGTATTCCTCTATTCCTTCATATTCGGTTATGATGTTTCCGCGGTCAATTCTGATTCTGTTATGGTCAAAGGTCTCAGATGTTCCATGGCTCTCCGCCAGATACTTGTCTGAGATGATTAATACTGGAATCTGAAACTTCTCTGCTAAATTGAATGCTTCTATAGTCATGCAGAAGCACTCCTCAA
>PIXS01000010.1 GCA_003096255.1 Candidatus Bathyarchaeum sp.
ATTGATCCCTTAGGCAGAACAGCTTTGCTGGACAGAATCAAGGAACTCCACACGGAACGGGGAACAAGCTTCATCATATCAACCCACATTCTAAGCGACTTAGAGAAAGTGTGCAGCTGGCTTTCAATAGTAGACGCAGGAAAAATAGTCGATCAAGGAGCCGTCAAAGATTTAGCCAAGAAACATTCAGCAGACACCTACAAAATCGAAGTTTCAGATCCCAGTGTTCTCCTAGAGAACGTTCAGCAGCTAACGATTGTCGAGAAAGCGTGGATTGATGGCGACAAAGTTTTCTGCAAAGTCAGTCACGCAAACGAATTCTATGAAGAACTTCCCAAGATTACAGCAAAACTCAAGCTACAGCTTAAGGGTTTTCAGCATACTCGGGGCACCATCGAAGAAATCTACAGGGAGATTGCGGGCAATGAGTGAGCGCCCTGAAGGGTTTTTTAGACTGTTTATTTGGGAGCTTGAGGAATACCTGAGTTTTCCTCTTTTCGAATTCCTTATCTTTGTTGCAATCTTTTTGGTGCTTTCTCCCCACAGTAGCTCATGGGAATTTGTGTACCGTTACGAGAGCCTCAAAAGGCCTGCTACAAACTTGATTACGCTTTTCTTGGTTTTCATTGTGGGAGCAGTTTTTTCTAGAAGCTTTGCAGGCAGCCTTGCCAAAGATGAAATCAAAATGTTGCTGTCTTATCCCGTGAAACGATGGAAGCTGTTTCTCGCAAAGTTTTCTGCACTGTTTCTTTCGCTTTTTGCGTTGTTCAGCGTGATGCTGGCCTTTAACTTGCCTCTTTTGGCCTTGAGTCCCTTAGAGCCCATGTTTTACGTTACGCTTCTGGGGGTATTTCTTCAACTGCTGCTTGTGTGCTCAATCACTGTGACTATTTCGTTACTGATCAAAAAGGAGGTTATCGCGGCTTTGTTTTCGATCGTTCTTCTTTTTGGAATCGACGTCACATGCGGTGAGATCAGCTATTTGTCCAGTAGCGGAAGATTCGACACAATCTTCAGCTATCTGAACCCTTACGTGTCCACAAACACACTATTTTCAGAATTTGTCAATGCGGTCGCATTACCCCTCGTAGTTTCCGCAGTACTGTTGTTTCTGTCATTTGTTTACTTTACTTATGTGATGCAAATTGATTGAGGAGAGAAAAAGCTGATGAAGAAACTGACAAGAATGGGCGTCATAGTGGTTATTGTGGGCGTTTCGCTTCTTTTGACAACATTCTATAGAGGCAGCAACCAAGAAGGAATTAACAGATTTCAGTGGCTGGGAACTCCATCTGAAGGCTTCGTTTTTGATGACCGATTCCTTTTGCCTCCCCGAACATGCCAAATACACCTTAACTCAAGCTCTGAAGTTGACGTTTACATACTTGATGAAGAAGGAATAAGGCTGTGGGAAGAAAAGGAAACACTTGAACCAATCTGGAACTCAAGCGGAGCTAAACAACACACAGGCACGTTCGATGTCAACAAAAGGGGAGAATATGCTCAGCTGGTTTTTAACATCCACAACGCAACCACATCAATACAGGAAACCTTTCGTTTTTCTGGAATTGAAAAAGACTTAGTAGTTGCCTCTGTTGCAATCACAGCCATAGGGCTTGTTACTGTAGCAGCTTCAGTTCTGCTGAAAAAATTTCGGGTACGCCATTAACAATAGGGCATTCGCTAAACAGAAGGGGTTTATGAGGAAAGGGGGATGTTAGTGTGCAGGTTTTCTGCTGTTTTGGTTGTTGGTTAGATTCTGGGGAAGAACCAGATATTGACGAGTTCTTTGAAGCTTAATTCGTCTGTGGTTTCTAGTTCTGATTTGTTTTTATTTGTGATTGATGTTGCCATACTCACTCATATCCATTCAACTTATTTGAGACATATCATATGATTGTATATAAACATTACTTTTTTCTGAATGTATATCCTAAAATCAGATTATTTCATGAAGATTATGGAGGCGTATCCCACCACAGCTGAAAGGTCACCCAGGACGTCGCCGCTAGTCTTGTAACACAACAACTCGGATTTCTTAGCGCCTAGTTCCTTTGATGCAGTGATGGCTGCCATAGTAGGACCATAACCGCAGGTAGAAATCCCATAAGACTCCACAGCACGATAGTACTGTTCCTCATCCATAGCTAGAGCAGCATCCACAGCCAGCATGTCCTTCTTTTCAGCCCTTTCCTGAGGCTCGTAATGAGTCAAATCAGAGGAAGCAATAACCAAACAGTTCTTTCCCTTCAGGGCTTTTGCAACCGCTTTTCCTACTTCTCGGCTGGACACTAAATCCTGCATCCCAAAACAGATGGGAACAAACCTGAACTCTGAACCATATAGGTACTGAAGGAAAGGAAGTTGAAGTTCAATAGAATGCTCATAAGCGTGGGCTCTGTCATCGACGTCAATTATGCCTGAGAGGTTTACAATATGGTTGGCTGTTTCGGCGTCAATCTCAACGTCACCTAGGGGAGTTCGCCAAGCACCCTCATTCATAATCGAAAGTGCGCTTCCACGTCCAGTATGGTTTGGACCAAAAATCACTATGACGTCAGGTTTTCCATCCACTGCAAGACGGTGATAGGCGTGGGCGGCTACTGGACCAGAAGCCATGTACCCCGCATGGGGAACAACAAGCCCAACTAAGTTTCGTGGACCCTCCTTGTTTACGGAGGGCAGACTTCCAGGTCCAAGCCTGTGCATGAAAAGCTGTTCTATCTGATCTCGTAGGCGGTTAGGGGTACCAGCGTACCAGGAGCCCGCAACTGCCGGAGACCTTACTTTCAAACCTCGTCTTCTTCCCGTCTTTCCCTAGTCAACTTGATTTCGAAGTCCTCGATGGACTGACGTGGGTCACCGTCTGCTGGAATTTCGCCTCTCTCGCGGAGTATCTGTCTAGCTAGCAGCCAATAGATAACAGCCAACGCGCGTCTACCTTTGTTGTTAGTGGGTATAACCAAGTCTACAAAGGAGAAATCGTTGTCAGTGCTGCAAAGGGCTACCACAGGAATTCCGATGCTAGCCGCTTCCTTTACTGCCTGCACATCAGCCTTAGGGTCAGACACAATTAACACGCTAGGCTCAAGACGGTTCGGGTAAAGAGGGTTTGAGAGCATTCCAGGAATGAACCTTCCAACGATGGGTGTTGCCTTAACCACTTCACAGAATTTCTCTACAGGAGACTGAGCATACAGTCTTCCAGCAACAGCCGCAATCTTTGAGGGCTCAAATCGGGCTAGAAACTTGGCAGCCACTCGTATCCGTTCATCGGTTTTCTTAACATCCAAAACGAACAGGCCGTCGGCTCTGACACGGTAAATGAACTGTTCCATGTCTTTTGTTCTCATTCTGGTTCCTATATGAACCCCCGCGGACAACAGTGTATCCTGGGGTAACAGAAGTTCTTCTTCGCTGAATGCTTCAATGTTTTCTTCATTTTCGGACAAACTTTTTTCCTCCAATCAGATTATCGCCATTTTAGCTCTATTTCCAAGAGTTTCTTCTATGCGGAGCAGCTCGTTGGTTTTTGCAACGCGCTCTCCATGTAACACTCCAGCCTTGATTACTGGGCAAGAGAATGCAACGGCTAAGTGAGCTATATGTGTATCAGTTGTTTCTCCAGAACGATGGGACATAACTGGAACATATCCGGCACGTTTCGCTAGACGGGTAGTGTTCCAAGTGTCTGTGAGTGTTCCCACTTGATTCATTTTTACGATAAGAGAGTTTCCTGCACACATTTCGATGCCCTTAGCCAGCCGTTCAGGGTTTGTGACAAACAGGTCGTCGCCACATATTAGACAATTATCAACCTTTTTGGTGAGTTCCGCAAAACTTTCGTAGTCATCCTCATCAAAGGGGTCTTCAACATAAGCAAGATTATACTCTTCAATGAGATGCAGCATAAACTCCAGCTGCTCGCCAGAATCCCGCTTCTTTCCTTCCATCGAGTAAACATAAACGTTCTTTTTCGGATTGTAAAAACTGGAAGCAGCAACATCAAGACATGCTCTGCATTCTATGCCTAACTCATCCGAAACTTCGTTGCATGCTTGGGCAACTATCTTCAGGGCTTCCTCGTTCTCGATGTTTGGCGCCCAGGCTCCCTCGTCGCCTCTTCCGCCCGTAAAGGTTGGTTTAGCAGTTCTGAGAAGAGCACCGATCCTTTCATGAACCATGATATTGGCTTTCGCCGCCTCCGAGAAGCTTCGTGCCTTAAACGGAATAACCAGATACTCTTGGATGTCTGTTGTTTTTCCGAGGGCATGTTTTCCTCCACCCAGCACGTTCCCAAGAGGATACGGAAGCTCGTTTGCGAGGTACCCAGATAATTGTTGAAAGAGGGTTGTGCCGTAGGATGTTGCGGCTGCTTCTGCCGTTGCCAAAGAGATAGCGTAGGCAGTGTTTCCGCCGATGTTGCTGAAGTCTTCTGTTTCATCTATTTCATGAAGCAGGGCATCAATGTCCTCTTGTTCTTCAGCGTCCATGCCGATAATCTCAGGGACAATCAGCTCTTCCATCTTTTTTATGGCAGCATCAACTCCGCCTTCAGGATATGAAGTCACCTCAGCTTTGCCTTTGCTGGCTCCTGCGGGGGCTCCGGCTCTTCCGAATCCGTCAACAGTTATGATGTCAACTTCAATCGTTTCTCGACCTCGGCTATTGAAAAGTTTCCGCGCCATAACGTCTTCGATTATAGATGACATGCTTGTTCACCGCTAGAATTGACTGTTGTTCATCTTGCCTTTTTCTTCGTAGAACCTGAGGATGCTGTCGGAGATTTCTATGTGACCAAGAATCATTCGGCGGCAACAGTATCTTGTTACGCCTAAGCTGTCCAGAACCTTTTTTGGGTCTTCTCCAGCTTTGACTCTGCTGTTGAAGTCTTCCCATTTGTCGGCTATCAGCTTGCCGCATGTGAAACAACGAACTGGGATAATAATTTCAATTCGACCTCCTACACATAATCATGACATTCTGGTTGTTTCGAGCATTTAATTCCTACTTATACATTTTGGTGAAGTCTATACACATTAGACAGCTACACAATCTTCTCTTCGAGTGCTCACCTGTAGCTTTTCTGGTCCCTAGCCCTAGCACCTGGACCTCCGAATTTCTTGGGTTCACTTCGTCTAGGGTCACCAGCAATCATTGTTCGGTCATAGTCTCTTAGGGCAGTTCGAAGTCGAGTGCTCTTTGTCCACTTCAATAGACCCTTAGCGATTGCCATTCGGGCTGCTTCAGCCTGTCCCATGTAGCCGCCTCCAGACACTTTGACGTTGATGTCAACTTGTTCCGCGACTTTTTCGTCCACCAGCATTAGGGGTTCAGATATTTTGTCGCGTGCGAGTCTGGGTTCAAAAATCTCTAAGGGCACATTGTTTATTCGGATTCTTCCCTTTCCAAGTTTTACTGTGGCTCTAGCTGATGCGGTTTTTCGTTTGCCACTTAATACCATAACTTTCTTTGATTTAGACATGCTACTCAACCTCTGGGCTCCATCCAATTTCTTTAGCCAATTCTCCAACTGTTATATAAGGTGATTTTAATTTCTCTGCCCGTGCTTCAAGAATTGTTTTTGTTTCTTTTCCCTCAAATTCTTTGGGAGCACCTAAGTAAACTCTAAGCCGTTTCAATGCATCTCGACCTTTTGCTTTCCTGTATGGAAGCATGCCGCGGATGGTTCTGCGAACAATCATGTCAGGTCTTCGAGGATGTAAAGGTCCCTTTCTTGGGTGACCCACTTCAAGGAACTCTTTACGTTCCTTGACTATCTGGAGTCTCTTGCCTGAAATGGCGGCTTGTTCAGCATTTAAGATTACTATGGATTCGCCTTGGAGAAGACATTTAGCTACGCTGCTTGACATTCGTCCAAGAATAAGCCCTTTTGCATCAATAATTATGGAGTTTTCAGAAGACATCACAGTTTACCCCATGAGTTTCACGTTTTTTCCGGCTGGGTTCTTTTCCATCAGTTCTCTGATGGTCAAGCATTTTCCCTTTGCCTTGAGAATCTTTGCTTGCGCCAAATCAGAAAAAGCGAAGGCTGCTACGGTCATGGGATGGTCTGCGTTTCCTGAGCCCAGAACTTTGCCTGGGACAGCAACTGTTTCTCCATTTTTTGTGTAGCGGTTCAATCGGCTTACGTTTACTGCTATTCGGCTTCTTTTTGAAGTTGACAAACTGTCTGCTAAGCTGAGCCACAAGTTGGTTTGGCTTTCTTGCGATTTCTTTTTTAAATCTCGAATGAGCATGATAAGCTCTGGATTTGTTGCCTTTAGTTTCTTCACTTCTTCATAACCTTTTTCAATTGATCGGAAAAGTCGTCAATTTTTTTGTCAAGAATTTTTACTGCCTCAACAACTATTCGTTCTACTGGCAGTGCTCCAGTGGACTCGATTTTGAAGATGAATGCTGTTTCGTCCCAAGTTATTTCCACTGGCTTAGGGTCTTTAGGACAAGCGTCAACACAGTCCATACAGAGGGTGCACTCGATCTCGTTCTGAGTTTTTATCCCCGAGTCAGTCTTCACGAAAACCTCTTCGGGACAAACTTGGACGCATTTGCCGCATGCATCACAGTCTTTAGAGTTAATCTTGACTTCTGGTAGATACATGTAAGTGCACATGGATACAGGCTGCCACTTTGCATGCTTCACTCCTTTTCCAAGTCGAGCATAAGCTTCCAAGTTTACTTTTTGTTCAGGAGCCAACTTCACTAGAGGAATCTTGTCGCTGACCGGGGCAATGTCAGGATTTTCGGGCTTCAATTCTCCTGAATAAACAGTTGTTGATTTCTCTGTGGCTTCGACTTCCAGCGTCAGATTTGCTCGACAAAGGTTGCATCCAAGCTCGCTTTCGCAGGTGCATTCTTCAGGAAGATTGTAAGAGTCTAGGTCGGTTTTGAGGGGAATGAATCCCATTCTGTGGGCAAGAATTTCGTCGTTAAGAATTGAAGAGTTTTCGAGAATAACGATTTCGTCAATTGCCATTGCAGGAACTTCAGTGAGCATAATTCGCCGTAACGCGTTTACAAAAGGCGTATTGACTCCTCTAACAATGAATCGCATGAAGTCATCGGTTTTATCTAGTATTTGAATCTCAACCACATTTAAGCCTCAATTAAGCCTTTTTGTAATAGCGTGCTTAAAGCGCGTGCTTTTCAAAGAGAGAGAAAGCCATTATTTCAATATTTTGGTTTGTGAGAGAACACAAACATCATGTTCATGCTGCTTGCCCTCTTTCTCACAGCTTCTGTAACCGCTATAATCTTAGACTCTTCGTCCTCTACGTCCGCCTTTCCTGCGGGTTCCATCATGGGGGATTGGAGTAACTTCTTCAATACGACCTACACGGAATCCAGCCCTTGCCAAGGCACGTATAGCAGCTTGGGCTCCGGCTCCAGGCGTTCTTGCACCTGCGCCTCCGGGAGCACGAACTTTGATGTGGATAGCCGTTATTCCTTTGTCTTTGGCGATGGTGGCGGCGTGGGCTGCAGCTCTCATGGTGGCGTATGCGGAGGATTCTAGCCGGTCTGATTTGACGTGCATGCCTCCTGAAGACCGTGCAATGGTTTCTGCGCCTGAAATGTCTGTGAAGTGGATGATTGTGTTGTTGTAGGAGCTGAAAACGTGAACAACTGCCCATCTGTCAGCCTTTTTACTCACGGCGTTCTTCCTCCCTGCTCTCTGTTATGGGCTCTACTGGAATGTTCGCAGCCTTTGTTACTGGATGCTCAGGATTTGTGAGGGGGCTCTTTATGCTGTAAGCCATTTTTTCTTCCTCGTCCTTGAGTACCAAGTAGCTTGGAGAAGACACTTTTCGTCCGTCAATGGAGATGTGTCCATGGGCGATAAGCTGTCGGGCTTGCTGTATAGACTGGGCTAAGCCTCTCTGGAAAACAAGGGTTTGAAGCCTACGTTCCAATATATCTTCCAGACTCATGTCCAAGACGTCGTCTAGTTCAGCTTCTTCAGGCAGAATTCCTATCCTGTGAAGCCGGTCCATGAGCTGTTTTTCTTGTTTGCTTCGTTCTTCAGCTGACATACCCAGTAGTGAACGTCCGATGCCACGGTACTTTGAAAGCAAAGTTTTGTGGCGCCATATTTCTCGCTTGTTTCTTAAACCGTATTGACCAAGGAGCTTAAGTTCAGCGTTCAGCATGTCCGTTTGCCAAGGGAAACGGGGCGTATCAAACTTTTTTCTCTGTTTTTTTGGATCTCCCATCTATTATTTGCCTCCCCGCTGCACTTGTTTCTTCTTTACGCCGATGGCTTTTCCTTTTCTGCCAGTTGTTTTGGTTCTTTGTCCCCTGACTTTCAGTCCGTAGCTGTGACGGAAGCCTTTCCATGAGCGTATAGCCTTCATTTGGTCAATGTCAGTTTTTGTTTGAAAAACTAGGTCAGAACCTAAAAGATGAAGGTCTTTTCCTGTTTCCATATCTTTTCGCCGATTTAGAAGCCAAGTGGGTATGCCATACTTGGTGGGATTCTTTATGATGTCCTCAATTTTTTCTACATCAGCGCTAGAAAGGAAACCCATTCGTGCTTCTGGGCTGATTCCAGATTTTTCTACAATCGCGTTTGCCAATTGCATTCCTATACCCTTTACGTTCGTTAACGCGTAGGTTACCGGCTGAGTTCCTTGAATGTCTGTTCCGGCAAACCTTATGATGTACTGAAATTCTCTAGGCATTTTGAGTATTCACGTCTCTTTTAGGCTAACTACGGAAGTGAACTGTAGTTTATTTAAGTTTTCCTTTATCTAACTTCTCTTCCCAATAAACAAGAATCATTAATGGTTGTCTTTGGCAGTTTCACTACCTTTTTACGATAACTTTTTTACTCCAACGTTCTTGCTCTTAAGTGAGGCATAAAGTTGGCTCGGCTTAAAGGCTTCACAAAACTCACAAACGTTGACGACGCACTACAAACTTTTTTGACACAACTAAAACCAGAAAAACTTGGCTCTGAACTAGTCCCACTCAACGAGGCATTAGGACGCGTCACAGCAGAGGACATCCGAGCCAAAAACAGTCTACCGCCCTTTGACCGCTCAGCCGTGGATGGTTACGCCCTACAAGCAAAAGACACCTTCGGAGTATCCACATTTAGCCCCAAAGTCTTCAAGCTAACAGACGGCAAAGTCCACGAAAACGAAGCAAAAGAGCTGTGGACAGGAAACCCTGTTCCTGAAGGCGCCGACGCCGTAGTTATGCTGGAGTACACCAAGAAGCTTGAGGGCAAAATTGAGGTTCAGAAAGCGGTTACTCCGGGAAGAAACGTCGCTAAAATGGGTGAAGATGTAACGAAAGGAAACGTAGCTGTAGAGGCGGGAATTCGACTGAATCCTCATCATCTCGGTTTGTTGGGGGCGCTGGGCGAAACCCATGTTGCTGTTGTCAGGAAACCAAAAGTTGCCATCTTAGCCACAGGAAACGAACTTGTGGAGATGGGACAAAAACTTGAACACGGCAAGATTCTGGAAACTAACAGACTTATGTTTTCTAGCCTATGCAAGGAATTGGGCGCAGAACCATTGAACTTGGGTTTAGCCAAAGACGACATAGAGGAGATAAGCGCCAAGATCAAGGAAGGTTTGGAGCAGGCAGATGCTGTGTTAACCACTGGAGGAACAAGCGTCGGATATCCCGATTTGGTTCCCTTGGTGGTCAATAAACTAGGAAAACCTGGAATCGTCGTTCATGGGATGGCAATTAGACCAGGTATGCCAACGGCTCTGGCAATCCTTAACGGGAAACCTGTTTTTGTGTTGTCTGGAAACCCTGTGGCAGCCACTGTAGGCTTTGAAGCTTTTGCCAGACCTACCCTTCTTAAGTTGTTGGGCATCGATGAAGCTAGACCTGTTGTGGAGGCGAAGCTTGTCAGAAGAGTTGTGGGTGTGTTGGGACGAAGAGCTTTTTTGCGTGTTCGCGTCTTTGAAAAGGGTGGCGGCTTTTTTGCTGAACCTGTTAGAGTAACTGGATCTGGAGTGATTACAACTATGACAAAAGCTAACGGGTACGTAATTATTCCTGAAGACCGTGAGGGCGTGGAGGAGGGTGAATCGGTTAGGGTGCATCTTTTCTCCAGCATCATGAGGGAGTAGCATGTTCAGGAAACTTCTCTCTTTTGACGAAGCAAAGCAACTTCTCGAACAGAGTTTTAGTCCAGCACCTGTTGGAACAGAACAAGTCTCCATCTCAGGCGCCCATAATCGGGTTCTAGCACAGGACGTTGTAGCACCCATGGATATTCCGCCCTTTAGCAGGTCAACAGTGGACGGATACGCAGTAAAGGCTGCTGACACCTTTGGCGCAAGCGAAGACAATGACATCAGCCTACGTTTCTGTGGTCACGTGGCAATCGGCGAAGCTCCAGCTGTGGCGGTCAAGAAGGGCTCTGCTGCGGAGATAGTGACGGGAGCGCCCTTGCCTGACGGAGCCGACGCCGTGGTTATGGTGGAGTACACGAGCCGACAAGGAGACAATGTTTTTGTGCGCCGTCCAGTTGCGAGGAACGCGAACATCATGGCAGCGGGCTCAGACATCCGTAAAGGCGAAACTGTTCTGGAAAAGGGCAGGGTTCTGGGTTCCCGCGAAATTGGGGCTTTGGCTGCCATCGGCTTAACAGAAGTTGCTGTCTTCAAGCGTCCAAAGGTGGCGGTGCTGTCCACAGGAGGAGAGGTTGTGGAGCCAGGCAAAACCCTTCCGCTAGGAAAAATCTATGACATAAACGCCCACACCTTGAGCGCTGCAGTGCTGGAATGTGGGGGAGAAGCAATTAACTTGGGAATAGTTCCTGACAAGAAAGACAAGCTAACAGATGCTTTGAAGAATGCTTTGGCTTCTGCGGATGTGGTGTTAACTTCGGGCGGGGTTTCAGTTGGACCAAAGGATTTTACTCCTCAAGTTGTGGATTCTCTGGGAAAGCCGGGCGTAATCATTTCTGGAGTAGCTGTGAAACCTGGCAAACCATTGACTATTGCAGTAGTTGACGGAAAACCAGTTTTTTCGTTGCCTGGCAACCCAACATCATCCCTTTTCATGTTTAGCGTGTTCGTTCGTCCCATTCTAGTGAAACTTGCTGGCAGAACCGAAGAAGAGATACCTAAAGTTAAGGCAGTGGCTTCCCAGAAAATGTTTCCAGCACGGGGACGCAGAACATTCACTATGGTAAACTTAACATACAACAAGGCGGGAACGCTTCTTGTGAGTCCTGTTCCTACAGGCTTGTCAGGTGCCATAACCACCATGACTAAGGCTGATGGCTTCGTTGAAATCTCCGAAAAGCAGCAGTTTGTAGATGCTGGAACAGAAATCGATGTTTACTTGTTCAAGAAATTGAAGAAACAGTAAACACAGGTTGTTTTAGCTTAGGTCTGCCCGTTTTGCAAATACGTATAGGGATACTATCAGCAGGGCAATCACGTAAACTACCAGGGCAAGATTAATCAGAATAGCGTCTCCGAACTCCTGCAAGGCAAGAGAGTTAGAGAGAGTTGTTGCAGCAAAGGTTATTCCTGTAACGAACATGACAAGGGCAAGGGGCAAAGTCCATTTGTACATCTGGAAGAGGCTAAAGGCTGTGATTAAACTTAAGATTCCCAGAACTGGGAGGTGTGGAGGCGCAGTTGAGCTTGCGATGGCAAAGTAGCCTATTTGAACGATTCCTGCCGCTGCATAGAAAATTGTGAACAGTAAAACAAGTGGGTTTTTTATCTTAGAGCCTGATTCCGAGGTCATTTCGCATCCCTTCCTACCGCTATAATACGATTGGTAATAAATTAGTTTCTGCATTTTCGCTGAGTTACGAATGTTTCTGGACAAGTTTTTGGCAATTCAGATATGGAGGGTCTTAAGGAATAAGATGTATTCACTGTAACTATTCTGTTTTCATAAGTGTTATCATCTCAAACTCTAATCTGGTTTCGATTTAAGATGGACCCAAAAAAGATGCTTTCGAAGGAGTTAGCCGCCAAGGTCAAGGGTCAAATAAGCGAGCAAACCGTTTCTGAAATGGTGGAGCACTTCTTCAGGCACGGCAACACGTTTCTTCTCCTAGAACTACTTAGTCTAAGAAAGGAAGTTGAAAGCCTGAGAGAAGAGCTTAACCAAAGTGACGACAAACAAAACGCTCTTCGCAGAATGCTGATTAAATAAACAATGCAGCCTCCTTCAACCTTCCTTTTTTAGCAACGTTTAATAGTTGACTGACTATTCGCTCATGTTGAGGGATTGTTGTGAGCGAGTTTTCTGAAGAAGTTTTGAAGCAGGCGTTTTTGAGGGCTAATGCCCGTTGCCAATGTGAAAGGGAAGGTCATGGTCACGGAAGTTTCACATGCTTCAGACAGATACTATGGGAAAAAAGGGGCAACAAGACTGAACGAAGCGGCTGGGAAGCCCGATATTTTGTTAGTCCAGAGAAAGGCGGAAAGCCTACAGTGGAAAATTGTGAAATTCTCTGCTGGGAATGCTACAGCAAAACAGTGTAGCCTCAACAAGCTCTTCCTTTTTTCTTGTGTTAAGCTTAAATGCTGAAAGTATCTGCTTTTACAGTGATTGTACATGAGTCACCGTGAGCTCTTCGTGTCGCCTTCTCCCGTTTTCGCGGGCAGTCAACTGTCTTTTGAGGAGGCTAGATACGTTGTTTTGGGAGTCCCCTTTGATGTAACCAGCACTTACCGTTCTGGAGCAAGATTTGCGCCCCTCGCCATCAGAGACGCATCCCTCAACATTGAAGGCTACAGCTTCAGAACAGAAACAGACATCGAGGACATCAAAATCCATGACCTTGGAGACCTCCACGTTACCGGAGATGCCGAATTGACTTTGGGGCGTTTAGCTTTGGTTACTCAGGAGCTGGTTAATGCAGAGAAGGTTCCAGTGTTTCTTGGAGGAGAACACACAATTACGCTGGGGGTGCTACGAAGCCTTGGCGAAAATGTTGCCGTGGTAAGCTTTGATGCCCACTTGGACCTGCGGGACGACTATCTTGGCTTATCATTGTCCCATACAACCTTTATGCGGAGAATCAAAGAGGATGTTAAGCCATCCAAGATTCTGGAAATTGGCACCCGCGCCGTATGCAAGGAAGAACTTGAGTATGCAAAAGAGTCTGGAATTGACTATGTGACTGCCCATCAGATAAGAAAAGACGGCACAGAGAAAGCCATTGAGGCAATCAAGGACAGTCTTGAGGGCAGCGAAAAAATCTACATAACAATCGACTTGGACGTTCTTGACCCTGCCTACGTGCCTGCAGTCCAGAACCCTGAGCCTGAGGGACTTGACACCTCAACCCTTCTGGACATCCTAGAGTCGATCTGCGACAGACGGGTAATTGGTTTAGATTTGGTTGAAGTAGCACCCCACTACGACAATGACGTAACAGCCACTCAAGCAGCAAAAATCCTCTTCGAAACGTTATGCTGTTTAGAGAAGGCACACAAAAACTAGGTCTCGTGCGGTTTACGGTTTTTCTTTTTGTAGTTTGGCTACAAAAAAGCCATTGCAGTCGTGAATGTGCGGATAGAGCCGTTGGCATTTGGTTAGTCCCCTGAGTCCAGACAAACCAACTTTGGGTTTTGTGTTTGCTTGCTTGAATTCGGGATGCATCTTCAGGAAGTTCCCGATAACCAGCTCGTTTTCTTCCAAGGTTATGCTGCATGTAGAATAGACCAGAAAGCCGCCATCCTTCACATACTCTGCACACAAGTCTATCATTTCGGACTGAATCTTTGCCATGCCCAAAATCGACCGTTTAGTAAGCCTCCACTTCGCGTCTGGAGTTTTCCCGAAGGTTCCTGTGCTTGTGCAGGGCGGGTCCAAAATGACTAGGTCTGCTGAAGTTTCTATGGGCAATGGTTTTCGTACGTCGGCAACCATAGACTGGGCTATGTTGACGCCCATACGTTTTGTTTCCCGTTCCCACACCTGCATTCTTCGCTCAGAGTAGTCAACAGAAACGATTTTGCCCTTGTTTTCCATCAGCTGCGCCAAATAGGTTGTTTTTGCTCCTGGCGCTGCACACAAATCAAGAACCGTGTTTCCTGGCTGCGGGTCTGCGATTTCTGCGGCGAGGCAACTGGCTTTGTCTTGAATGTAGAAGAGTCCTTGACTGAAGCTGTTTGTTCTTGTGAGAGGCTTTCCTGTTTCTATGAGCTTGTAGGTGTGTTTGAGGGGCTGAACCTTTTCCAGAACCGTCTTTTCGGCTTCAAGTTTCTTGAGCAGGCTTTCTTCTGGTGCCTTCAAGGTGTTTAGCCGCACATAAACAGGGGGGATGTCTGCAGATTTTTCCAAAAACGTGAGGGCTTCCGCTCTTCCCATGAGTTTGATGCAGTATTTCACGAACCAAGTAGGATTGTAGGTTTGGAGCGCAATCTTTTCGGTTTCCTCTAGTCCCTGTAGGGCAGCTTCAGGGTCGATGCTCAGTATTTCTCCAAGAACCTCTTCTGCATCCTTGAGGTCCCACCACCCCAATATTGAGCGCCCCATCCTAGCTATCTTGGTGGCGTTGTCCAAGTTGCCGTCTGCCAGCTTGGTTTCGTAGACGTACAGACGAAGGAATGCCCGTGGACCCAGCTTAACGTCATTAAGGGATTTAGGCGCTAAAGCAGAGTTTAGCAGAAAGTCGATGTAGTTTTTTTTACGAAGAGTCTCAGACACTAGCCTGTGAGCTAACCCAACTGCCCGGTAGTCCTTTATTTTCAGCTGTTTTGTTGCCTTGTTTAAGGCTAGACGCTCACCGAGCCGCTGTAGTTCAATCCAGCTCAACGTTTCTATGGCGAGAGTCCAAGCATCCCTTAGCATCGTAACTTGCCTTCATGAAGTCTCTGCGGGGCACCTATTAAAGCATTAATAAACGGGAACTTTCAATGAACTGTTGAATGTTGACTGGGGCTGTGAAGAACATGAAGCTGCAAAAAACTGCTCAAGGCGTCATCTTGGACATTTATGTTAAGCCAAACTCGAAACAGTTCAAGGTAGAGCAGGATGGAGATGAGCTGGTGGTTTTGTGCCGTGAAGCTCCAGTGAAGGGCAAAGTCAACAAGGAGCTGTTGAAGCATTTTTCGCGGCTTTTTGGTCGAAGGGTTGAGCTTGTTTCAGGCTTTACTTCGCGACAAAAGAAGCTTCTAATCAGTGACATTGAAGCGGAGGAGGTTAACCAGATTTTGGCTTCCTCTTTTGCTGTTGGGCACAATTCATTTAAAGGCTGAAATGGACGCTTCTTTGGTTGTTTGATGCTCTAAGATGAGCGCTGGGAAATGCTGTCTTGAAGTGAATTAACATGGTTGAGAAGTTGTCGGATGAGGAGCTACGATACTACTCGAGACAGATTGTCATGACCGACATGGGCTACAATGCCCAGCTTAAACTGAAGGGCTCCAAAGTTTGTTTGGTCGGTGTAGGAGGTTTAGGGTCTCCTGCGTCGATGCAGCTGGCGGCTATGGGTGTCGGTTTTCTGAGGATTGTTGACCGCGACTTCGTGGAGTTGACGAATTTGCATCGGCAGCACCTGTACAGCGTTGATGATGTAGGAGTCCCGAAGGTTGAGGCTGCAGCTAAGCGGTTACGGCGCCTGAATCCTTACATCACTGTGGAGTCTCTTCCCCTTTCTGTAAGCGAAGCGAATGCGGAGGATCTTGTTAGGGGCATGGATGTTGTGGTGGATGGCTTAGATAGTATGGCTGCCCGCTATGCCATCAATAGAGCCTGCATTAAGCTTGGTGTGCCCTACGTTTTTGGTGCTGCCATAACAACAAACGGGAACTTGTCTACGATTGTTCCTGGAGAGACGGCGTGTCTTGAGTGCTTCTATGGGGGTCTTGATGACAAGAAGTTGCCTAAGTGTGGGGTTGTGGGCGTTCATCCGTCTCTGGTGAATATCATCGCCAGTTTGGAGGTCAGTGAGGCAATCAGGATACTTGTTGGAAGGAAGCCTCGTTTAGCTAACAAGCTTCTTCATTTTGATTTGGATGAGATGGAATTCAACGAAATCATGCTCCAAAAGGTTGAGTCCTGTCCAGTCTGTGGGTCCAGTCCGTCAGGTTCTCCGATGCCCCTTAGACAGGAGTTGGTGGAGGAAATCTGTGGACGAAAAGGCAAGAAAGTGTTTGTTGTTGTTCCAGAAAAAAGCATGGACATCAACCTGTTAGAAGTGAAAAATTACCTGAAAAAGAAACGATATAGCCTCACTGTTGAAGCAGAACTAGGGTTAACCTTTGTTTTGGGCGACGTTAAAGCCAGTATTCTAAAAAGCGGAATAACAATCCTCGAAGGCCTCAAAGAAAAAGAAGGAGCCCGCAAACTATTCAACGAGTTAACAGGCAGCTGCTAGCGCAGATTTTTAGAAAAAATACTGTTTTCAACAATGTACCTCTATTAACAGTCTAATATGTGGAAACAGTAGGTCAGGGAACCTAGAGCAGAAATTCTTAGACAAAGATAAGAGCATGTGAATGGTCTTTTTATGGGGGACAGGGATGGAGAAAAACAATCTGGGTTTCTGTGGTCTGAATTGTGCAGACTGCCCAATATTAATTGCCACAATCAATGACGACGATGCGCTGAGACAAAAAACTGTCCAAGAATGGTCTAAACTTTATGCTGAGCATATTGGGAAGGATTTGAAGTTAGAAGATGTGAATTGTGAGGGTTGCTGGTCAGAAAACAAGGTTTTTGTTGGATGCTCGAACTGTTCTATCAGGAAATGCTGTCAAAAGAAAGAGTTTGTGACATGTGCAAGCTGCAACGAATATGACACATGTGAAATGCTAAACGGGTTTTTTTCATTTCCAGCCCATGAACAAGCAAAAATCAATTTGGACAGAATAAGAAGTCAAAGTTAAGAAATAAAGGCGGAAACCCAAACGAAACTTTTGATGTTTTGGGTTTTTTGTTATGGTGCGTAGACGATTATTTTTTGAAAAGAATTGAAGGGTAGAGATAAAACAGAATCAAAAAAGAAGGGAGAAAAAATTTAGCTGTTTATGTCTCTTCTTCTCCGACAATTTCGGTACTGGTTGTGATGTATTTTCCTTCGGGTACCCAATAGACAGGCTTTTCGTTTCGAAGCAAATCAGCAATGTATACTGCATTCTCTTTTGGGGGGAACCAATTTACGTTACGCCAGTTTCCGTCAACTTTGTAGTGGA
>PIXS01000011.1 GCA_003096255.1 Candidatus Bathyarchaeum sp.
CCTCAAGAAGAAGAGACCACCAGTAGTTAAACGGGTCTCCACTGGATAACCGCATTCAAGTAAATTAGGCGAAAGCCTAAACACACTCTTTTAGACTGGGGGATTCCATGATTCCAAAATTTATGTTCCTAACTAAAGGCGTAGGCAGCCACAAGGAGTGCTTAGCATCCTTCGAGCTAGCCCTAAGAAACGCAGGAATCCACAGATGCAACATAGTAACTGTCTCAAGCATAATACCCCCAGGCTGCAAACTAATCGAAAAAGAAGAGGGCTTGAAACGGCTACAACCTGGAGAAATCACTTTTGCGGTTTTGTCTAAAAACTCTGTCAAAGAGCCACAACGGCTGATTGCAGCATCTGTTGGAGTTGCGATTCCAGCAAACAAGGACAGCTACGGATACCTTTCAGAGCATCATTCTTTTGGTCAATCAGCTGAAGCAGCAGGAGATTATGCAGAGGATTTGGCGGCAACAATGCTGGCGACAACCATGGGGATTCCCTTTGACGCTGACAAAGCTTGGGACGAGAAAAAACAGATTTTCAAAACCAGCGGAATGATAATCAAAACAAGTAACATAACCCAAGCGGCAAAAGGAGAAAAGGGTGGTCTGTGGACCACGGTTCTTGCAGCAGCAGTTTTCGTGCCGTAAAGAAGCAATCTGGCAAGCAAAAAGGCTAGTAGTAGTCTTTGTCTCCTAGTTTTCTCAATGCTTTACCTTTGAGTTTCACAGCTGGACCAAAGTCTTCTTCAGGTACCTTGTCGACTGTTCTGCGTTTCACTGATTCGCCACATACGCCACCAGGTAGGAGTCGTCTCCTTGCACATGACGAGTAGCTGCAGTTTGCTACGTTGCATTCTTCGTCTGTCCATCTGCACCAGATTCTGTTTCCCTGGTAGATAACCGCTCTTTTCATGCATCTAAACAAATTACATTTTGGAGAACAATATTTTGTTTCAACCAATATGCGCCACGTCCACACAAGCAAAAATTCTTTGAAGTTAAAGCCATCAGCAAAATATGCTCGACCACTGAAAGTTATAAATTTTTTGTTTTTCCACTCTATTCTTGAAATTTACATTTCTTGTACGTTAGACAGGTAGAAAGGAAAGGGTTGAAGGAAAGCACCCCATTTTACTGAGGGCTAACCGTTTTTTGGGTTTCTGTTACTTGAAATGGGGAATTACCTGTTCGCTTATGAGGTCGATGGATTTGCGCACGTTTGGACCGACGGGTGAACCTACAACGAACTGGGTGATTCCTGCCTTCAGGAGTCTACTGATTTTTTCGTTGCATACGTCAGGTGTGCCTGCGATACAGAAGGCTTCCATCATTGTTGGACTAACTGAACCAAAAGCTGTGCCGAAGTCTCCTTTTCCGAGGGCTGCCCGAATCTTGTTTGCCTTGTCCAAGTCGATTCCGTGTCTCTCCAGTATCACGTTGGGGCTGCCCGCAACAATGAAGGCAACAACTGGAGAAGCTGCCTGAGCCGCTTTTTCAGGCTTCTTGTGAACAGAAAATGAAGTGTAGGCTGTAACATCAACGTCGGACATGCTTTTTCCTGCTTCGCTGACGCCGTTCTTAATTTGGCTGACAGCATAGTCAATGTCCTTAGGGTGAGAAGCGTTGATTAGTACACCGTCGCCGATTTTTCCTGCGGTCGCAAGCATCTTAGGTCCTTGTGCTCCTATGTAAACGGGAATCTGTCCTCTGGGTTTGAAGTTGAATTTGGTGCCTTTCACTTGGAAAACTTTGCCTTCGTAGGTGACACTTTTGCCTTCTAGCATATTCTTGAAGATTGTGATAGCATCAACAACTGCGGACAGCTGTTTCTTTGCTTCGATTCCTGTGGATGCGAGAGTTGTTTTGTCTCCTGCACCCATACCCAGCACTACTCGCCCTGGAGCCATTTCATCCAACGAAGCCAGAGACTGGGTGGTCATGATTGGGCTGACGAGGAAGGGGTTGGTTACTCCTGGACCGAACACAATTTTTTTGGTGTACATGGCGGTTGCTGCTAGGGTAGTGTAGACGTTGCGGTTGTTGTAGTGGTCTGTTATCCAGAGGTTATCGAAGCCTCTCTTTTCAGACTGAATTGCGTAATAAACTGTTTTCCAGTAAGCTTCCTTGGGAACAAATTCTATTCCAAACTTTACCATTCAAATCACCTTCCGTTTATGCAGCCTCTTTAAGTGCTTTGGCAACATCTGCCAACTGCATTTCCGTTTCCACAAAATCTATGGTTTTTTCAGCTGCAACCGCTACGGTCGCTTCAAGGAGAACTGCTAGACCAGCCTCATCGTCGAAGCCTCCTGTTTGCCATTGGCTAAGGAAGCATCTTGCTAAGCTGCTGGGCATCTTGTTCTCTTTTTTTGCTTTTAGTAAATAGTTTAGGAGTTTGTCTGAAAGCGTTCCGCGTTTTTCAACGGGAATCATTTCCACAATTTTCTTGTAACTCACGCCTATACACCTCTTTCAGCACCACGTAGTCTCTATTACAACGATTTAAAGTTGACTCATGATTTCATTAAAGCACATGTAAAAACCCGTCCTTAAACCAAATTGGTTTTTTTGCACCTTAAACTTTATATCGTTGCTTTGCCATGTGAGCTTTACTACCTAGAGTTGTATAGTGTCCTTGGTGTTTGATGTCTGGAAAAGAAGCTGAAGACTTGGAAAATGTAAGTGCAGGGATTTGTTATGGAAGCTGATTTGGATTTAATTTTGATGATTCTGGAAAATCCTACACGAAGGTTCATCATAAAACGCCTGAGTGAGGAGCCAAACTATCCTCTTCAGTTAGCCAAAGATCTGGGTCTCGGTCAGCAACTTGTAGCTAAACATTTACGTGTCATGGAAGATGCGGGAATGGTTGCATCTTCGGTTGAAGACAGCCCTCATGGACCAAAACGAAGAGTCTACACATTAAACAGAAATGTGTCGGTAACTTTGGATGTTTCAACCCATTTTTTCAAGACTAAAATAGTGTTTTTTGATGCTGAACCCGAACGCAATGAGATTTCAGACACATCTGCTTTTTTGATGGATAAAATGGACGAAACATTAGAACAACAAAAAAATTATGAAACAATTACTCCCCTTACAAAAATCATCTCTGACATAGATAAAAAACTTGAAGCTTTGGAAAGTGAGCGCGCCATTCTGTTGTATATCAGAAATTTTGCAATGAAAAAAGCAGCCCACATCCTAGAACCATTCAAGAATTCTAACACACGAAGAGTCATCCGATACACATTAGATGAACATGATATTAGCGTCAAGAGCATCGCTAAGGCATTGAATTTGCGAGAAGATATGGTCCGTCAAGCTTTGTCAAAGCTTAAGAAAAGTTTTGATACTGGAGTTGAATTTGTTGATGAATAGCAAAAAGAAAAACAGTGAATCGAGTAGAACGCCAATGAAAGAACCGAAAAACAGAGAACTTGAGGAAACAGTAAAACGTCTTGAAGAGGAACTGAAGGCAGAACAACAAAAAACCCAGGAACACTTAACTCGTCTTAAGTATCTGCAGGCAGACTTTGAAAACTATCGTAAGCGTGCAGAAAAACAGGTCCAAGACGCAGTTCAAAGAAGCAACGAACAGCTGGTTACTTGCCTCATAGGCGTATTAGATGATTTTGAAAACGCGCTTTCAGCAGGAGAAACAACAGAAAATAAAGATGCCCTGCTGGACGGAATAAAGATAGTTCATAAAAAGTTGGATAAAATCCTAGCAGAAGAGGGTTTAGAGCGGCTTGAGTGTGTTGGAAAACCCTTTGACCCAAACAAGCACGAAATTTTGGCTCAAATCCCAACAAAGGACCATGAAAGTGGAACAGTCATTGAAGAAGCCCGAAAAGGCTTCGTTTTCAAAGGCAAAGTCGTCAGACCAAGCGTGGTAACTATCGCTTGTGAACATTCAAAAGGTGAAAGCAATGAGTGAAACAAAAAGAGAAAGAATATTAGGAATAGATCTTGGAACAACCAATTCAGCAGCTGCCATATTGGAAGCTGGAAGACCAGTAATAATCCCCAGCGCGGAGGGACCAACCATTGCAGGAAAAATGTTTCCGTCGGTGGTTGCCTTCACAAAGGATGGGCAACTGCTTGTTGGTGAACCAGCAAAACGGCAGGCAGTAACCAACCCAGAAGGTTCTGTCTTTGAAGTAAAACGAAAAATGGGAACAAACGAAAAAATATCGATACAAGGCAAAGACTACACCCCACAACAAATTTCAGCATTTATTCTGCAGAAAATAAAGCGTGATGCTGAAACGTTCTTGGGCGAAACTGTAACAAAATGTATCATCACTGTTCCTGCGCACTTCAATGACAATCAACGACAGGCAACCAAAGACGCAGGAGAAATTGCTGGTTTCGAAATCTCAAGAATAATTAATGAGCCAACAGCGGCTTCGCTTGCTTATGGGCTTGACAAAACAGATAAAGAAATGAAAATCTTGGTCTTCAGTTTTGGTGGAGGAACTAACGACACCACCATCATGGACTTTGGTGGAGGAGTCTTCGAAGTTTTAGGCACAAGCGGAGATACACAACTTGGTGGAACCAACCTAGATTCTGCAGTGGTCGATTACCTGTTATCCGAATTCAAGACCCAGAATGGCATAGACCTTAGCGGCGACCCAATGGCAATGCGCAGACTCAAAGAGGCGGGAGAAAAAGCAAAAATTGAGCTTTCAAATCTTTTGACAACTGACATTGACCTGCCGTTTATTGCTTCTGACGCTAGTGGACCAAAACATCTTCACATCACATTGACACGAGCTAAACTTGAGCAGCTTACACGACCAATAGTTGAAAAAATTCGAGAACCAATACTTAGAACCCTCAAGGATGCTAAGCTTGAACCAAAAGACATTGACAAAATTGTCCTTATCGGCGGACAAACAAGAATGCCTATGGTTCGAAAATTCATGGAAGACTTGCTGGGTAAGCCTGCTGAACGTGGCGTAGACCCGATGGAGTGTGTTGCCGTTGGTGCAGCCATTCAGGGCGGAGTGTTAGCTGGAGAAGTAAAAGACCTTCTGTTACTAGACGTTACTCCCTTATCACTTGGAGTTGAAACCCTAGGTGGAGTTTCCACAAAGGTTCTAGAACGAAACACAACTATACCCACAAAGAAGAGCCAAATTTTCTCAACAGCAGCGGACAACCAAACAACCGTAACCATAAATGTGCTACAGGGAGAGAGAGCCATGGCTGCAGACAATGTCTCCTTGGGCATGTTTAACCTAACAGGGATACCTCCTGCGCCCAGAGGTGTGCCCCAAATTGAAGTTACTTTTGACATTGACGCTGACGGTATACTAAACGTCTCCGCCAAAGACTTAGCCACAGGAAAAGAACAAAAAATCACTATAACAGCTTCAACAAAACTTTCTGAAA
>PIXS01000012.1 GCA_003096255.1 Candidatus Bathyarchaeum sp.
AAGGTGGAGAAGTTGTGGTAAAGGATGGGGAAATCGTAAAGCAGGTATTTGGAAAGACTTACTGGGTTGATGTGAAGACAAAAATGCCTCACACAGTCAATGACGACATAAAGAGGAAATTCAAAGATTACTGGACTATCGAATATGAAAACTATCCCCTTCGTGAAGGGTTTTTGCATTCTCCAGCACCTGTAGCTATCACGGCGGAGGTCTAAAAATGATAACTCTAGTTCCAAAACGAGCATTCACGCTACCTGTTGAAGGAAAAAACATAACTCCTGACCTTTTTGCAAACAAGTCAGAGAAAGAAATTGCAGCTCTAGAAATGTACGAAGGAAACAGAAAACTCACAATCGGCGACCTGTTTGACGTAAAAGTAGATAATCCATCCTCTGAAGATGTTCAAATAAAAATTCAAGGCAACATTCCTACAGTGCGAAACATTGGCTACAAAATGAGCCAGGGTCAAATCACAGTAGATGGCGATGTTGGCATGCACCTTGGAGAATCAATGAAAGGCGGTAGCATAGTAGTGTCTGGAAACGCTAGCTCTTGGGCAGGCTCACAGATGAGCGATGGAACAATCGAAATCAAAGGCAACGTAGGAGATTACGTTGGCGCGGCTTACCGCGGAAGCACCAAGGGAATGAAAGGTGGAAAAGTCATAATCCACGGAGACGCAGGTCACGAAGTCGGCAACCACCTTAATGGGGGACTCATAAAAATACTCGGAAACGTTGGCTTGCACGTAGGAATTCACATGGTCAACGGAACAATCTATGTTCAAGGTAAGTGTGCTGGAAGAGCTGGAGGACAAATGACAAATGGCAAAATCATTTTGGCAGGTCCCTCAGAAGACGTGATGCCAACGTTCACCATAGAAGATGTGAAAAGGAAAGGCAAGGTTGTCGGAGAAAAAATCGAAGGACCATTTTACAGGTTTACTGGCGATTTGGCGGATAATGGTAAAGGCAAACTCTTTGTTTCAAAACCAAAAAACCCTTACCTTAGCATCTATGACAAATATCTACAAGAAGAATAGCTCAAACAACTCTAGCTAAGGTGAGAAAAATGGCAGACCCAAAACTAAGTGTGAACAAGATTGCCTTTAATCTTGTTAAGAAACTAATCGACAACCCTGACTCCTTCTGTGTAACCGTAAAAAAAACGGCTTCAGGGGCAACAGTTATTGACGCAGGAATTGAAGCCAAAGGCGGATTTGCTGCTGGTCAACTGATAACCGAAATCTGTCTTGGTGGCTTGGCCAAAGCAGACATTACATACAAGCGATACGACGACCTAGAACTTCCTTCAATTTTTGTTCAAACTGATTTTCCTGCTGTTTCGAGTTTGGGTTCCCAGTTTGCAGGTTGGCAAATAAAAGCCGAAAAATACAGTGCTATGGGTTCTGGTCCGGCCCGAGCTTTGTCTTTGAAACCTAAGGAGATTTACGAAAAGATTGCTTACACCGATGTTTCAGACGTTGCTGTGCTTGTCCTAGAAACTACTGCCGAGCCCACAGAAGAGGCGATAGAAAAAATTTGTAAGGGTTGCAACGTTGAGGCAAAGAACCTGTATCTTATTCTTGTTCCTACATCTTCTGTTGCTGGTGCAGTTCAGATTTCGGGACGAATTGTCGAAACAGGGCTCCATAAACTAACTGAAGTGGGATTAGACCCAAAGGCTGTAACCAACGCCTGTGGATACGCTCCCATTGCTCCTATTCATCCTAAAGATGCGCAAGCAATGGGAAGAACTAACGACGCAATCATATACGCTGGAGTTGCATATTACACAGTGAATGCAGAGGATGACGAAATACGGGAATTACTGCAGAAAGCTCCTGCATGCGAGTCTAAAGGCTATGGTAAGCCCTTCATGAAAATCTTCAAGGAAGCAGGTTACGATTTCTACAAAATTGACCCCGGATTGTTTGCGCCCGCAGTTTTTGTTATAAACAACGCTAAAACTGGCAAAACATTCAAGGCAGGAAAAGTAGACATCGAAGTCTTCAAGAAGTCAATAAAACTTCAACCCTAACTTTTCCTTTCTTATTTTTTCTTTTGAATTTCATTCCATCTTTTGTAAAGACTGTGGTCTACGTTAAGAACGTCTAGAATTCTGCCAACAACAAAATCTACTATTTCTTCAACAGTTTTCGGTTTATGATAAAAGGCTGGCATCGCAGGAACAATGTACGCTCCCTGATTTGTTAACGTTAACATGTTCTGTAAATGAATTGAGTTTAGAGGTGTTTCTCTAGGCACAAGAACTAGTTTTCTTTTTTCCTTTAATGCCACATCGGCTGCTCGCAATATGACGTTTTCTGCAAAACCATTAGCAATGCCTGCTAGAGTTTTCATGCTGCATGGAACTACTACAACGCCGTCCGTTTTGTAAGAACCACTTACAATAGGAGCGCTCCAGTCATCAACATCGTAGATATAATCCGCCAGATTTTCTAGAGATTTTTCAGATATTTCAAGTTCATGATTAACAATTTTTTTAGCGGCCTCACTAACTACGAGATGGGTTTCGATTTTATGTTTCTTCAGCTCTTCCAAAAGCCGTTTACCGTAGACAACTCCACTGGCTCCCGTTATTGCTACCGAAAGTTTCACAAAGACACCTATGTATACTGCTTTATTATTCACTAAATGCTTTTTGGAAAAACTAGAAAAGTGGTAATTGTCCGTCTTCCTATTTGTCTTCATTATTTGTTGCTAATGATGGAATTCTTCGGTAGATGATGATTCCAAGTATCATAGAGACAAATAAGTCTATTATTCCTTGAATTATGTTCCAAACCGCAACCTCAGTGACATAGGCTCCAAATCCAACGAAACCTAATGTAGTTACGCTGTCGAACATGCTGATTATTGTTTCATGTGACCATCCAAAAAAGAACGGTAGTGCAAAATAGAAGTTGAAAATAACTGTTACTATAGCACGTATTATGAGAGATATAATTGCCACGCTTACAAACATTTTTTTGTTTTCTAGAAGTTTCTTTGTTCCGCCCATTTTGCTTGCAAATAATGCTGGGATTAGAAACATCCAGATTGTTGCAACTGTTTTCAGGGTTGCGCCAACCCATCCACCAGCAAATGGCCCAAGGAAACCTACCAGAGGTGCACTGATAAATAGGCTTAGTAAAGCTGGTTTTAGTCCAAAGATTATCCAGCATATCATCCATGGAATTGCTACGAGATCTATTTGCATGCCCCAAGGTGTGACAAATAGAGGTACAAAAATTTGAAGGATTACTGCGAGAGGTGCTAGTAGGGTTGCGCCAGCGATTTTTATGGTTGGCCTGTTGACGTTCATGTTTTGTCTTCCTGTGATGTGTTCTTTGATTGAACTTATTTAAGAGTAACTACCCAAAAAATAGTAGACTTTTTGGTGTTTTCGAATAAATGTTTTAAACAATTATTTCCATCTCTACATGTTGGAACAGAGGAGTAATGCCTGAATCTCTTGAACTACCCCTTAATGGCCTAAAAGAATGGCTAAACAAAAACACAAGATCCTTAGTTGAACCTCTGCGAGAGGAAGCAAAAAAGAATCTTGGCGACGTTAAATCAAAACTAGTTGAGCTTCTGGACGGTTGCGACAAATTACTGGATGATGCAGAAAAAGAGATGGCTCGAGGAAGCCGTAAAACTTATCGTCGCGCAAAAGCCCTTTTCAAATTAGCAGGAACCTTTCAATCTTCTATCGAAGAAATCAACATCCCTGAGGAAATTAGCGGTAAAACCCTCAAAGAAACTTTGGATCAGCTTACAAAGACTATGAATATGATTAACCAAGAAAAAACGAGGTGGTTCCGCGCAATTTCGCCTTACTTCATATTATCTCGGCGACGATTTGATGCCTCATTCAAAAGAGCCGAATATTCATTTCAGACATATAGGACATTCTTGGTGGAAGATTATTCAAAGGCTGAAAAAGCTGAAGCCGTTTTTTCAATGGTTGATGAGTTACGTCAGTCTTCGGAAGAGTATAACAATTATGAAAATTCTAGAGAAACTAGAAACAAGAAAAAAGAGCTTGTTGACCTAAAAATAACTGAGGCTCAAAAACGACTAGAAAGCCTTCAAAGCAAGGGAGAAGTTGTTAAACTTGCTCAAATTAACTCAAGAGTTCAGGAGCTAACAGAAGCGATTAACCATGAATTACGTCACCTAAAAAAACCGCTTCTAAAATTTGAATCGTTGATTAACAGTCCAGGATACAACCTTTTTCCAGATGCTGTTAGCAAGCTTGAAGAATACATGGCCAACCCCTTTGATGCCCTAGCAACCGAGAAGGAAGGATACCCCTTGCTCAAAACAATACTTCAGAAAATAGATAATGCTCTAGATAACAAAAAAATGAAACTGAAACCAAGCCGTTTACGGAAAGCAAAAGACCAGATTAAAAGAATCACTGAAAAAGACCGTTTGATGTCTCTACAGAACAGCAGTAAAGAGGCTTTCAGTAAAAGAAGCGATTTGTCAGCATCAGGAATAATAAATGAAGCTCGAGATGAAAAAACCGAGTTACAAGAACACCTAAAAGAGTTACGACGCCAAAAAGG
>PIXS01000013.1 GCA_003096255.1 Candidatus Bathyarchaeum sp.
CGGATACAAAGAAATCACGCTGGTAGACGACCTAGGCAACGTGGTCGTATTAACTGAGCCTCCAGAGAGAATTGTCTCCTTGGCACCAAGCAATACCGAAATACTGTTTGCTGTTGGAGCAGGCGACAAAGTTGTAGGCGTAACAAACGTCTGTGACTACCCATACAATTTCACAGCTTGGATAGAAGCTGGCAACATGAGCAGCATTGGACCCTATTGGCAACCCGCAGTAGAACCCATCATGACTCTTGACCCAGACCTTGTTTTTGCCTCAACTGCAAGCGAAGAAGCTGCTGAAACTCTCAAAAACCTTGGATACAATGTATTGATAGTAGAACCAAAAACCATCAACGGCGTTCTTGAAAGCATTCTTTTGGTAGGCAGGGCAACTGGCAATCACGTTGAAGCTGGCGAATTCGTGAATCAAATCAGAGACAGAATCGACGCCGTAATCAACACTGTGGCGGATGCAAGTTCCACTCCAAAAGTGTACTATGAAGTTTGGGGACCCGACATCCAAAGTGCAGGTCCAGGAACATTCATTGATGAATTGATAACTTTGGCTGGTGGCGAAAACATCTTCCATGATGCGGGCACTTCATTTCCAATGGTAAGCTCAGAAACTGTCATCATGAAGAACCCTGACGTAATCATCTTCCCTCATATGTATATGGGCACTGTATCTTGGGGAACCTACGCTGACATAGCCAGTAGACCTGGATGGGACTCCATCACCGCTATTCAGAACGACAACTTTCACATAATCGACGCAAGCATAATCTCTCGGTCAGGTCCAAGACTCGTTGACGCACTAGAAACCATAGCAGAAATGATTAATCCCGAACTCTTTGGGTAACCCTAAAATATTCCCCCTTTTTTATAACCTAAACCACTCGTGGGAAATCAATGGAAATTGACGCTGGAGAATCACATTTAAAGCGTGTCTCCCACTGGAAGTCATATTTCATTATACTAACAGTCGTGTTAGTGTTTGTTTTCATTTTATCCCTCAACATAGGTTACGGTTACATCCCCTTCGATAAAATCCTAACAATACTCACAAAAAACATTCCAATCATAGGTGACCTGATTGAAACTTCAGGTATTCCAGATTTTGCACGCGACCAATCTATAATTCTTCACGTTAGGATGCCTAGGGTTTTTGCCGGAGCTTTGGTGGGTGTTGCTCTATCTGTTGCTGGTGTGGCATATCAAGGAATCTTCAGAAACCCCATGGCTGACCCATACACTGTCGGTGCTATGGGTGGCGCATCTTTCGGGGCAGCAGTAGCAATAGTACTAGGCATAGGTGTCGAATTGTTAGGATTAAATACGGTGCCCATATTCGCCTTCATCGGTGCTCTAGGGACTGTTTTCCTAGTTTATGCAATTTCTCGAGAAGGAGCAAGAGTTCCCGTCACAACCTTAATACTTTCAGGATTAACCGTAACCATTTTCTTTAATGCATTAGTTACTTATTTGAAAGTTATCGCAGGCGACTTACTTCATGCATTGGAGTACTGGATTATGGGCAGTTTTAGGTACTCCGCATGGTATGAGGTAATAACTATTTTTCCCATAATCATTTTTTGCACAGCGGTCATCTATCTCTATGCACGTGACCTGAATATTCTTGTTTTAGGTGAAGAGCAATCCCAGCATTTAGGTGTCGAGTTAGAGAAGGTGAAAAAGATTTTGTTGGTTTGTGGAGCCTTCATGACTGCTGCGGCTGTTTCTATTAGCGGTTTGATTGGTTTTGTTGGTTTAATAATTCCACATTTAACAAGAATCATTGTGGGGCCAGATCATCGTATTCTTCTTCCTACTTCAGCTATTGTGGGCGCTTCCTTTATGATGCTCTGTGATTCCTTGGCAAGGGTGATAATGGGCTCTGCAGAGTTGCCTGTGGGTGTCATAACCGCAGTTGCAGGCGGTCCGTTTTTCATATATCTCCTCCGCCGTAAAAGAAGAAGGTACACGTAAGGTGAAAGAGTTATGGTGAAGTTATCAATCGGCGACATTGACTGCTACTATGGTTCCACTAAGATTCTGGAGGATATCGATTTTGCAGTTAAGAGTGGCGAATTCTTGGGAATTCTGGGTCCTAACGGCTCAGGAAAAACTACATTACTAAAAAGCATCAGCAGAATACTCGAACCTAAGAAAGGAGCAATTCTCATCGACGCATCTAACATCTATGACATGAAAACCGTGGACGTCGCAAAACAGTTAGCAGTAGTACCCCAGACAACACCCGTAACATTCGACTTCACCGCATTAGAAGTTGTTCTGATGGGACGCAATCCTCACTTGGCTCGGTTCGCCATGGAAAGCAAAGAAGACTTGGCTATCGCAAAGAACTCCATGCAATTAACCAACACTTGGCATCTTGCTAAGCGTCCTGTAACCGAACTTAGTGGCGGTGAAAGGCAACGAGTAATAATAGCTCGGGCGTTAACTCAGGAACCCAAAATTCTTTTGTTAGACGAACCGACAACCCACTTGGACATAAGCAACCAACTGGAAATAATGGACCTCATAAAAGAGCTATGCAAAACCAAAAAGTTGTTGATTGTCGCAGTTTTCCACGACTTCAACCTAGCTGCACGATACTGTAACTCCTTCATTCTTCTGAAGGATGGAAAAATTGTTGCAGTCGGGAAATCTGATGACACTCTCACAAGCGAAAACATCAAGAAAGTTTTCAACGTAGATACCCTCGTGAAACGGCACCCCATCACAGGGACTCTCCATGTTATTCCAATTTCTAGACCATTAAATCTGAAACCAAGAAGCCTTCCTGTGCACCTGATTTGCGGATGTGGAACAGGCAGCCCCATAATGAAGCTTCTGCTGGATGAAGGCTACAATGTAACTGCCGGTGTTCTCAACCTGTTAGACACTGACCAAGAGACTGCCCAGTTGCTTTCGGTTCCCACAGCTACTGAGGCTCCGTTCTCCCCCATAACCCAAGATGCTCATGAAGCAAACTTGAGATACCTGAAAAAAGCCAAGGTTGTTGTGATAACTCCGACCCAGTTCGGTGACGGCAACCTACGTAACCTTGAGGCTGCAGAAACCGCCCTCGACGAAGGAATCCCCGTGGTTCTCATGGACGATGGACCCATGGAAGAGCGTGACTTCACCAAAGGCAAAGCCACAAAAGCCCTAACCAAACTCAAAGACAAAGGCGCCATAACTGTGAAGAACAACAGTGAGCTCCTAGAGTTTCTTGATAACCTAGAAACCAAAAACAACAAAGCACATTGAGTACAGGTCTTTTTGTGACGAAATCAAATATGTTTTTATTTCTTTGTTTGACTCTTGAATAGTGCTTGTGGTGACGGTTTTGAGACAAAAAGGACCCCTATTCATTCTGCCATGGAGATGCACACAAGCCTGCACCAGCAGTTGTCTGCATTGCGGCTTTGCATCAACCCCTCCAGCCCCAGATGCCCTCTCTACAGAGGAAGTCATGAAGCTTGTGGACGAAATCTACGATTTTGGAGCAACCTACCTTGGATTAGGTGGCGGAGAAACCCTTCTGCGAAAAGACCTCCCCGAAATAATCGGCTACGCAAAGAACATCGGCTTGAATGTGAGCCTAATAACCAACGGCTATTACATTGACGGCAAAATCTTTGACAGCCTAGTTAAAAATAACGTTCGCGTCTCGTTGAGCGTTGACGGAGCCGAACCAATCAACGATGCCATCAGAGGAAAGGGCGCATACGCAAAAGCTGTTTCAGCAATGGAAAAAACTTCCAAAGCTGGGCTGCTTGACTGTCTTGTGGCAACTCTGGCAAATGTTGACGAGACCCGCAACAACGTTAACTCCGAAGATATGGAGCATGTAATCAAGTTGGCTGAAGAGTATGGTGCCCGATGGGTGGTGATTCACGGCTTCATTCCCTTCAACCGGACAAAAGAGCATCTTGCCCGAGCTCCTTCTCCTCAGCAGTATGAAAAGATTTGGAACGAAGTCTATGATTTGCGGCTGAAATATTACGGAAAACCTGAAGTCAACGTTTACTGTCCCTTCTTCGCTCGTATAGCAAAAGAACGGAACATGCCAGACTTCAATCGATGGTACAGCAGCTTTTTCCTTGGCAAATGCACCCTCGCAGGCAAATACATGAGCGTAATCGAAAACGGCGACGCCATCCCCTGCAGCTTCAATGACCGCATCCGACTGGGAAATATCCAGAAAAAGCCACTGAAGCAAATCTGGGATGAACTGCAGAATTCCGAACTAACCCGTAAACTCCGCGACCGCAGGAATTTGAAGGGTAAGTGTGGTGTTTGTGAGTATCGGGAGATTTGTGGTGGCTGCCGAACCCGCGCAGAAATCTACACAGGAGACATATTCGCTTCTGACCCAGCATGCGCTTACGTACCTAAACTCTTGCGCAAAAAATCTCAGTAACTTTCTCCATTTTTGGCGAAATTTTGCTGTTCAACCCTTAGTCAAGAAAATTTGACTAAACTATCCGAGGGTTGGTCAAGAAACCTTTACAAAAATCCTTTTATTAAAAACTCAACCCGTAAACAATTGTTGGAGCCTCCAACATAATTAACCGAACCCTGTTATGTTGGCGAATCCTCTCCAGAATCAATTCCCAACCGCGGAACTTAAGCTCAATATTGCTCCCGCGCTGGCGCACAAATGTAGCAGCTGGCTAGCTATTGGTTAACCCACCGGGGCTCCAACAACAAAAAATCCCCCATCCGATTGTGCCTGAGGGATTGAGCAAAGGAGAGTGGAAAGAAAGTGAATGAACGACCGCTCTTATACATGATGACTTGGAGATGTACAAGGGCCTGTAACTATAACTGTTTACATTGTAGCTTTGCTTCTAATCCATATGCCATTAACGAGATTGACACCAAAGGCGGAATGAAGATTGTTGACGAACTTTATGAGCTTGGGGCAAAGTGGTTTGGCTTAAGCGGCGGAGAACCCCTTGTACGAAAAGACGTTTTTGACATAATTGAACACGCGAAGAGCCTTGGCATGAACGTGAGCCTCATAACAAACGGCTACTACGTCAAAGGAAAAATTCTCGATAAATTGGCTCGAAACGAGGTTATGACCGCAGTCAGTCTTGAGGGAAAAGAAAAAACAAACGACCTTACCCGCGGCAAAGGCTCCTACCAGACAGCCCTCAAGGCCATGGAGAACCTGTCTAAGAACGGAATTTTTGATTGCATCGTAACAACCCTAAGCAAAAACAACTGCTCAGAAGTGGGTCATATTGTCGAGCTTGGGCGCAAATACAACGCCACAAGAGTCGTCTATCACAACTACATCCCTGTTGGCAGGGCTCAAGAGCATCTGGACATGGCGCCTACCCAACAGCAGTACGAAGTCGTCTTTAACAGAATCTACGACATGATGCAAGAAAACAAAGGAAAACTCGGCATCAACGTATACTCCCCATTCTTCGCTCGCATCGCAAAGGAGCGGGGCATGCCCGACTTCGATTACTGGTTCGACAACGTGTTTCTTGGTCAATGCTTCATAGGCGGCAGATACATGGGACTTCTCGAAAACGGCGACATCAGACCCTGCGGCTTCAACGAAGGCTACCGCATGGGCAACATCAGAGACAAATCCATGAAAGAAATCTGGACCAACATGCAAGACTCCTCTTTCACCAGCAAGCTCCGCGACCGCAGGAATTTGAAGGGTAAGTGTGGTGTTTGTGAGTATCGGGAGATTTGTGGTGGCTGCCGAACCCGAGCAGAAATGTACACCGGAGACCTGTTTGCCTCTGACCCCGCCTGCGCTTATGTGCCTAAAATTTTGCGCGAAAGATAGTGGCTGCAGTTTTCTTTTGACTGCTTACCTTTTTGTTGCGTAAACAGAGATTCTGCCGTTGTCGTAGATTTTGTCTAGGGCAGGTGTTGCATCGATGGTTGAGACACTTTTTTGTGTGTCAACAACCAC
>PIXS01000014.1 GCA_003096255.1 Candidatus Bathyarchaeum sp.
CAATGAAGTCTACCAAGCCTTCAGAACGCGCCTTTTTGCACATCTCCAATGAACCGCCTGTGCCCATTGCTTTTTGAAGCGTTTTTTCGTCATCTATCCCATGAAGTTGAATCAAATCCAATCTGTCTGTCTTCAGTCGGTTTAGGCTACTTTTGAAGTCCGCTAAGGACTCACTTTTTGTTCTTGAGGCAGTTTTCGTAGCTAATACACATTCATCTCTTACATCCTTCAACGCTGCCCCAATCTTTTCTTCGCTGTCACCATCCAATTTTGCTGTGTCAAAGTAGTTGATGCCCAATTCGAAGGCTCTTCGGACAACCTGTACTGCCGCATCCACACTTAATTGTGAAATCCATGTTCCGCCAAAGCCAACAACGGAAACCTGAAGGCCTGTTCTGCCTAACCTTCGTTTCTGCAACAAACCATCTCCGTTAGTAGTTGCAAAAAGAAAAACAAAACTGGAGATATATGTGTATGCTTTAGCGACAAAACAGTTACACAAACATTGTTATGAGGTCAAATTTAAGGGCATATCTTGAAGAATTTTAAGTATATTACTTCAACATACAGAAAAGTCGTCGTAAAAAAATTGAGGACAAAAAATGAAAACATGGAAAAACAAATCTAAACTATCTGCTATCGCTTTTGTAACAATTTTGACTTTCGCTGCTACATTCGTTACTTTGCCTATTGTATCTGCACATGAACCCGCATGGGAGGTTCCTAACTGGGCATACATCAGCGTCACAAACAATCCCATGGCATCAACTCAGCCAGCACCAGCAGCACCTGAGCTAACAGAAGCTGCAGAAGCGCCAGTCCTCACAACAGAGCTGATCATACTATCGGTTGTCATAATCGTAGTTGCAGTCATCGTTAGCCTCTGGCTAATCAGAAAACGGCGAAAATAGAACGCCCATTCAGCCCCCCTTTTTCGTTTTTGTTTTCAAGCAGAAAGTGTGTAACCTTTTTTCTCGGTAACTTTATGTTTTCCGTTTTTACTACTAACCTAGTTAAAGGTAACATACAGCATCACTCTGGAAAGATTTCAATGAATCTGTTAACTAACCA
This sequence comes from Candidatus Bathyarchaeum sp., assembly GCA_003096255.1. Next base: position 1,072 of record PIXS01000014.1, read on the forward strand.
AAAATTCTGGAACGCCGTCATCACGACACCACCCGTAAAATGGATGCTGAAAACCACCCTGAAAACATGCCCAAAATGTGGCAGACCCCCACTTGAAACCGCGCTAGACAGTTACTCTGGCAAACATCACTCAAGATGCTCATCCTGTGGGCTTTACGCGAGAGTCATAGAATTCTGGATTGGCTTCATACAACAGGTGTTAGCTGTTGAAAAGAGCCGCGTTTCCAAACTTTTTGCAGACTCCTATGTTAGAAGAGCCATAAACAGTATAGTGTCCGGATTTTCTGAATTCGGATTCAACCGTCCCATACAGGTTCATGCCCCGTTCCTGGTGGTGTGGAATTTCACATACAAATGCAACCTCAAATGCAAGCACTGCTACTCGGAATCAGGAAATGTTTCTAAACCTGAACTGTCAACCGAGGAAGCCATGAAGGTCGTAGACCAGATAGCAGATTTTGGCGTAACATCCTTAGCTTTTTCAGGGGGTGAACCCTTGATGAGAAAAGACTTCTTTGAGGTTGCACGTCACGCAGTTGACGCAGGACTATATGTTTCGTTAGCCACGAACGGAACCTTGCTTAACCCAGAGAACGTCCGAAAACTAAAGGAGATTGGAGTCCATTACGTGGAAGTGAGCCTAGACGGAGCTGACGCCAAAACGCACGATTTCTTCAGGGGACAAACCGGCGCCTTTGACCAGACAGTGCAGGGATTAAAGAATTGCCTGAGCAAAGACATCTGCACATGCATAGCAGTAACTGCCACAAAAAATAATCTGACAGAAATCCCTGCTGTGCTTGAAATGGCTGAAAACATGGGAATTGACAGATTCACGTTATTCAATTTTATACCAACAGGCAGAGGCAAAGAAATCGTGGCAGCTGACCCTTCTCCACAGGAAAGAGAAGAGATTCTACGTTACCTAAACAAGCAGTTGTCAGAGGACCACAAAATCGCCATACTGAGCACAACTCCGCAGCTTGCCAGAGTGGCTCTGCAGTGTCACTCTCCAACTCAAGAGGACCTGATATTGCCTCTTGCGCACATGGAAGCAGCTAAAATAAGCAAAAGAGCATTGGCTCTCGCCGACTTTATTGGAGGATGCGGAGCGGGAAGACTCTACTGTGCCATTTCTCCCGAAGGAAACGTTCAACCATGTGTCTTCATGCCCCTAGCAGTAGGAAATCTGAAGACAGAAAAGCTAAAAGACATTTGGCTCAACTCTCCAGTCTTTCAGGACCTAAGAGACAGAGAAAAACTGAAGGGGCGCTGCGGCAAGTGCGACTTCAAGTTTGTTTGCGGAGGATGCAGGGCAAGAGCCTACGCGTACCATGATGATTATCTTATGTCTGACCCGGGCTGTATCAGAAAACTTTCGGAGGGCGACTAACAATGAAGAAAACAAAGATAGGCATTTTCAGAACCGATGATGACTTAGAGTCTGCCATAAAAGAGGCACTAAAAGCTGCGGATTGGACTCGGCACATTCGGGGCAAGGTGTTCATAAAGCCGAACTTGTGCTCTAAACATTACATTCGGGGAGCTGTAACGGATCCTCAGCTTCTATTTCATTTGATACGTATTCTTCGGGACAGGGCTGAAGAGGTTGTTGTTGGCGAATCTAACGGCTACAACTACTGTTGCAACGATGCTATGGCAATGACAGGCACAAAAAAGATTGTTGAGAAGGCTGGCGGAAGAGCCATCAATCTCTCCGAAGACAAGATAGTGAATGTTGATAATCCGGAAGCCTATGTTTTGCGGAATTTTCCGTTACCCAAAACGCTTGTGGAAGCAGACTCTGTTGTTGATGTTCCGGTGATGAAGACTCACGAGTTCACAAAGTACAGCGACGCAATAAAGAACCTGTTCGGGTGCATACCAAATAACAGGCGCATATCTCTTCATCCTCACTTTGACATGGTCATGCATGATCTGCTGGTTCTGTTGAAGCCCAAGTTTGTTGTGATGGATGCCACATTTGCTATGGAAGGAAACGGACCCAACAGGGGAATCGTCATACCCATGAATCTGGTTCTAACAGGCAGTGACCCTGTTGCCATGGACAAGTTGTGCTGCGAAATAATGGGCATCGACTGGGCGGACTTCAGCTGCATAAAGTTCATTGACAAGTATCCCAAACGAGAAGAAACAGAAATTCAGGTTGTAGGCGAAAAAGTTGAGGACGTGAAACGCAAGTTTCTGCTTCCTTATGCGGATTTGGCTGTTAGGGCTCAACGTTGGGTCTACAAAAACTATTTTCTTACCCGTCTCTGCTTTGGCACACCATTCCTGAATATGCTACAGGGCTGCCTGAACGCGTACAGGAAGGTCGACGAGGAAATCAAGGGAAAAGAGTGGATTGACAAGCACTGGGACAACACGTTGCCCCGTTAAGCCTTCTCCAAAAGCTTATGATACATGTCAATTACTTGAGCAGTGATTAAGCGCCAGTCAAACTTCTTTTCTATCAGCTTTCTTCCGCGGTCACCCATCGTTTTTGCCCGCTTTGGGTCCTGTAGCAGAGCAAGCATTTTTTGTGTTAGCTGTGCTGGGTCTCTGGGTTCTATCACAAAACCGTTCTCGTTATCTACCAGAAACTCGGGTATCCCACCCA
>PIXS01000015.1 GCA_003096255.1 Candidatus Bathyarchaeum sp.
ATTTCTATTACATTGTTTGCGTGGATGGCGTCATCTCGGGTTGACAGTTCAAAAGTGCCTCCGTTTATGTTTACCAAATTGTTTGAGTTTATTGTGTCGTCAGAGGAACTGATGACAAAAACTCCGGTCTCCACAACTATGCTGTCTCCAGCTTTCAGGCCTTTAGTTGAAATTGTAGAGCTTGGAACTCCTATGCTTCCGCCTCCACTAGTTAGCGTGAAGGTTCCGCTGTTTATCTGGAGCTGGGTTTGTGCAGTAATAGCGTCTCCTTGGGTAGATGTGACATTTACTGTGCAGTCGTCAATCCACAACAGACCTTTGGTTGAGTCTTCGTCATTATCTGATTTTAGGCCGTCACCCACAGAGTTCACATTAATAGTTCCGCCTTCGATAACAAGATAGTCCTTACCGCGAATTCCATCATCAACAGAGTTCACGGTTATTGTTCCACTTTTGATGAGTAAACCGTCATTGCTTCTTATTGCGTCGTTAGCGTTTCCAGTGACTGTTAACGAGCCGTCACCGTAAATTGTGAGATTGTCTGTGCTGGAGATTGTTCCGTTGTCCTGATTGTTTTGTCCGTCTGTTAGAATGTTTTCTGTGCCGTCAACAAGAATAATGATGGCTTTTTCTGCGTCTTCAACAAAAATAGGGGCATTTGTTGTGCTTTTGATGTTCACTCCGTTCAGGATAAGTCTTACAGCATCTTCATCGTTTGTATCCACAATGATTTGACCGTCATTTAGTGTGCCACTTATGCTGTAGGTTCCTGCGGAAGTGATTGTCAAAGTTGTTTGGTCAATGGTTAGACCGATGTCAGAATTCGCAGTTATGGAGTTGGTGTTCAAGTTTATTGTAACAACATCAGAGTTATCCCAAACGTAATCCAGTGCATCTTCATGACTGTCAATATTGCTTAAAGTTGGTGAACCTACTGAGGGCACCGGGCTGGTAACATTATCTGGATTATCTGTTGGCTCAGCAGGGCCTTCGATTTGAGTGGTGTTACTTGTAGGGTCGAGGGGTTCCGGTTCTGTGCTGTTATCCGTTGTTTTTGGATCAGTGTTTGGCACCTCAGGTGCAGTATTGTCTTCAGTGTTTAATGTGTCCGCATTAAAGTTTGCACCTATATAACCTGCAACAAGTAACACTACGCAAACAGAACCGATTACTAGGAGCAACTTTTGGTTTACCATTAATTCCTGCACCCATCTGCGACAGCCAGTAGGCTAAAGCCAGTTAACCGAATAGAGCTTTGGCAATTTTGGCACTGAATTACCAATGCATCTAACTGATTGGCTTTTACTATGGGTTCAAGAATACAATAGTTTTCCTCTGTTTCATCGTCAGGCGACAGAACTAAACCGCATTTTGGGCAAGCAAAATCTCCAGTTCCTTGAATTGTGGACAATTCAACCAAGTACACCATTTGCTGCTTCATCTGCTTTCCCTCTAACAAATCTTAGACAATCCCTGAAACTAAGCAACTTCAATTTTTTATAAAACGGTTTTTCAGAATTAATACCAATTTATACCACAATTCAAAAAAAATCAACAACAAAACCTGTGAAATAACTAAAGATACAAAAAAGGAAAATTAACGAAAGCCCAACGTTAGCAACTACTGTGAAGTTATCTGGGCTTAACCTAGGCTTTTTCTGAGTTTCGCAGCTTCTTCAAGATAGTCTTTAGCGTTCTGGTCGTCTTTTTCTATGTATGAAATTAGAAAATTGCTTACTGTGTTCTCATACTTTCTGTGAGAAAGATTTCTAGGCCCAAACTTGATGCCAAGCTCTTCCTGAGCAACTTTAATGTCCAGCAATATCCGAGTAAGCGCCCAACTTAACCGGTCTTCATCCATTCCAGCCCGCTTTGCTACATCGGCGTGCAGATTCATTAGCATGTTAAGGTTTTGCCAAGACAAGTATCCTGCAACAGCATTAAGATCAGACTTTAGATTCACATAATACTTGTCCAAAACTGAGCGCTCTTCATCGGACAAATCGTTTATCGCTTCTAAACCAATAAACTCAGGTGGTATACCTAACGAGTACAAAGAAGCAGCAAAAGTTATTGCCCTTGGAAGAGCAACGCCTTCAACGTTCCTGCTGTATCCGAACAGCCCGATGTGCAGTTTTCTTGCTCGCCGTTTAGGAATATATGAAACCACACTGGAAATTAACGGAGCCAAGTCTTCCACTACTCGCTGATATTTCAACTTGAATTTTTCAAGAATTCCTAATAGAACTCTTTCATCATTAGCGTCGATAACGGTTGGCTCTCCAAAGGGAAGCTTTTTGTTTAGAACGTCAACAACGTGTTTAACATCGTCGACTGGAAAATCGTATTTCAAGCCTGATTGTATGGTTACGGTGCAAACTCCTTTGTATTCCTCAAGAAAACTGTCTAAATTGTTTGGCGACAAGTGACCTCGGAAAGGCATAGAGCCCACACCTAAGATTGGATAAACAGGTAATTTTTTGTGTTTTTCTAACGTTTTTAGTTTTGACAGGGCAATTTTTGTAAGAATTGTTGCACACACAAGACCATAGTTCAGGGCAGGGTCTGAACGTGCAATGAAAACCCGAACATAATTTGGTTTAACGGCATCTAAGTAGGGCTCAACTATTTGGTCTATTGCAAGAAGGCTTTTCATATCCTCAATCAAAGGAATTAACTCAATTCTGCTAGGCTGAACAGAACCAAGCCAATCTGCCACTTTAACTGAATCAACCAACTCGATGTCTTCTATTCCAACTATTGCTTTCTTGTAATAGTTATACAAACACAAAAGCTCCTTACCATCAGTTGTGTAAGGAAGAATTACCTCAAAAATTGGTGCAACATCAGCCTTGTAAAACGTAGAAGCAACATCAGAACTGACAGCAATGTTCTGAAGAGTCTCAACCACAATCTTTCGTTCCGCAACCTCAACCCGAGGATTAGGAATACGATACGTAAGAAAAACGTCTTTTCCAATCATGTTGGCTTTGAAGTAGTCACCATGGGCAGTCAACAATTTTCGCGTAACACGAATGTCGGTGTCCTTTCCTTCGCTGTCCCACATAACCTCTTGACAACCAAGGTCGTTAAGGGCATAGTATGCTTCGTAAACTTCAGCATCTCCTTCAATTAGTTCACCTTTGTGCCAAACGGGAGCACTAGCATTGTCGGGGTGCTGGGTAGACATAGTACGCGGAATGTTACGCATCATCTTCACAAGTATAGCCATTATTGGGGCAAGTTAAAAGCAATTCCTCTTTTAATCCAAAAATTGACAATCATAAAAAAAGGGGAAAATGTGTGGCTAGCTACTCAGGTTTACATTGGTATTAACACTTTATCTATAACGTGAATTACACCATTTGAACATCGGATGTCCTTCTGGATTACCCTTGCGTCGCCAATCATGACGCCTCGTGAAGAATCAATTGAAAGGTCTTGGCCTTGAACAGTTCGTGCAGAATGCATTTTTGACACATCTGAAG
>PIXS01000016.1 GCA_003096255.1 Candidatus Bathyarchaeum sp.
AGACAAAAGCCTCAGAGAAATCTGGAACGACCTACAAAACGACGAGTTCTACCTCAAAGTAAGAGACAAACGAAACCTCAAAGGCAAATGTGGAGTATGCGAATACCGCGAAATCTGTGGTGGATGCAGAACCAGGGCAGAATACTACACAGGCGACATCTTCGAATCAGACCCCGCATGCGCTTACATACCACAAGTACTCCGACAGTAACATCCTAGTTGCCTTTTTTGGCACACCCTTTTTTCCATTTTTTAAAAAGCTAGCACATTTTTTGCTAGTCCAAAATCATTTTTCAAGTTTCTTTTTGCGCAGTCTTGGAATAAACAAGGGGACCTTCTCTTTGTAGGCACGGTATTTTTCTCCAAACTTAGCTTCAATCACTTTAGCTTCTTCCTTGGAGAGCCGATAATACAGAACAACCAGCAGAGGCCACAAGAACAACGAGAGTATCGTGAGCCACTGAATGTTCATGCCAAAAGTGAGCAACAGCATCCCCAAGTACTGGGGATTACGGGTGTACGCATAAATTCCGGTTGTTACGAGGTCTCCTTTTGCGTTGAAGATTTGTCGCCAACCAACAACAATCAGAACGATTCCCACTAACATGACTATGTTTGATAAGGGTAACAAGACAACGTGAAAAATGGAAGCAAACAGGTTTTCTCCGATTACACCTGCCAGAAGATGTTCCAAAGTGTAAACGTTTTCGACTCCAAAGACCCATGTGAAAAAGTACAATGTTAAGGGGAAGCCGTACATTTCAGCATACAAAGCAACAATAAACGCCAGATATACACTGGAAGGAAGCCGTGCTAACTTGGTTCTAAATTGCGTGAACAAAACAAAGACTCCAAAAAACGCTATGTTCACAAGAGCAAAGCCCCAGTTGTCCCAGCCATACACGGCTACGCTTATGTAAAACAAGCAAACTGAAACAACAAACACCAACACTAAGAGCTTAAGCAAATCAACTAACTTCACTGTTTACTCCCCTCTTCTTAGGTTTTAGAAAAAACAAGAAAAAAATTGCCACGGCCACTAAAATCACTATTCCAATTAACACAAACAAAACAAAATCTGTTGACGGTTCTTCTGAACTCACGTAAGGTTGCATAAGCGGAAAAAAGTCTTCGTTACCTGACGCAATAACATACGGCAAGTCGCCTATTCCATCTCCGTTAACATCTTCCCCATTGTAGTCGCTCCAGTAGTTGCCTCCAATCTGGTCGCCCAAGTCCCAACTGTTGCTGTTAAAGCCAAAAAGCCAAACTTGGTTTGTGTTATTGAAGTTATTATGATACAACACGTTATCGGAGGAGTCCGACAAAAAGACGCCATAGCCTGTGTTGCCAGCAATATCGTTACTTTCAAGTTTACAGAACCGAGAATTAACTATTGCAACTCCGCCCCAATCGTTATTTTGCACGTTGTTTTCGTAAACTGAACAGTTTAAGCAGTCTATGAGCCATAAAGCATCCATGTTGGAACTAAGAGTTGAGGTTCGGACTTGTGAATCTGTGGTGTAAGCAAGTAGAATAGATTGCCAATTGTTTGTCAAGTTTAGGTTTTCAACGGTTACATTTGTGGAATTGATAAAAGCTACATACCCTGCGTCTGCAGGAGTTTGCTTGTTTGACTCATTAACATAGTAGAAAACAGGTTTTCCGTTAACAAGGTTAGAAACGTCAACGTCATGAATGAACTCTTGAAGGCTGCTACCCGAAAGGCCAAAATTGTATTGGTTTTGGGTCAGGTTGTTGTTTCTAAGAACACAGTTAGAAGACGAAGAGACGTAAATGCCCAGATGGTTCTCACGCAATTTGTTGTCTGAAACTAAAACGTTGCAGGAATTGTTAAGATATACTCCACTGTCAACTAAACTAGAGCCACTGTTCTGTAATGTGAAGTTGCTAATCTCTGAGTTGTTTGCCTCAACATAAACCACTATACCTAGTCCATCTCCATCAATTATTGTCGTTTCTTTGGATTCTCCAATTAGCTTCAAATCATCTTTGTCAACAACAACGTTTTCAGTGTAAACTCCAGACTTCACAAAAACAGTGTCACCAACCCATGAATGGTTGATTGCCTCTTGAATGGAAGCATAATCATCTGGAACAACTATCACAACAGGAGCGGCTAAAACAGGTAAAGGACTAAGCACAACAAAAAAAGCACAAAACACAAAAAGAATACAAGAAAAAGCAATAAAATTAGTGAACGTAGTTCCCCCTTCAAATTTCTTGGACTAAATCACCAGACGTGCAGGTGAATTATTTTTCGCAGAATTCCCACACGATGTTATAGCGCCACAGGTCACCTTTTTCGGTTACGCGTACTTCTTTATCGTCAACATCAAGCAAACCTTTTTCCACTAACCTTTCGAGAGCACCAGGAAAGGCTTCTTCAGGAGTCATTCCAAATTCTTTCTTGAACTTGATTTTGTCCACAGGCTGACGCACATAGAGTCGAGTCATTACCTTTCTCATGGTGTCTTCCTTAGAATCCACTGAAAGCTTTGCTATTGGAAACACGCCTTTAGACACAAAATCTATGTAATCACGAGCTGGCGAGATGTTAAGATACGAAAAGGGTCCAAGGTAACCCATGAAACATCCAGAACCTGTTGTTAGTTGTCCAGCCCAAGGCCAGCCTGCAACACAAGACTCAGTGAAGTGCTCATCAACGTAAGAAAATCGGCTGTGCCCTGTTGGCTTATATCCGCCTTTTATGAACAACTCGTAAGCTTCAAGATACATCTTCTTCTCAGTGTCAGAATCAGCCAAATCAGGCACCCTTCCAGAGTTAACCTGCTTTTGCAAAGGAGTATCAGGATGAATACTCAACGCGTAATAGTCAATTCCTTCAGGCCGCAGCTCCATGGCTTTTTCAACATCGGTTCTCACGGTGTCCATTGTTTCGCCCGGAAGATTATACATCAAGTCAATGCAAGCATAAATTCCCATGTCACGCACAGTCTTGATAACTTCTGACGCTTCCTCTGCACTATCAACAATGTTCAAAATTTTCCTAATTTTGTCATCAAACGTTTGCACACCAACATCAATCTGAGTGCACCGGGCGTTGACGCTTTCAGCAAAATCTGAAATCGCCTGCAGTTTGTCCACAGTAAGGTTATGTGTGCATCCAGCAACTTTGACCATAACATCGTCAGTGAGGTTGAAGTTTTGTTTACAGAACTCTAAAATTTCAACCAGCTGGTCGGCTTCTAAGACGGTTGGGCTTCCTCCGCCCAAAACTACTTCGTCAAAAATGCTGG
>PIXS01000017.1 GCA_003096255.1 Candidatus Bathyarchaeum sp.
ATCATGACTGCGATGTCAGAACTGTAGTCTGGTTGTTCGTTTTTGAGGGTGTTTTGGTTCTGAAGGAAAATGAAGAAGCTCTGGAGCACTTTTCCGTAATCTGTTAGTTTTCCATCTTTTCCCAAAATGATGTATTTTTTTGGCCAACCATTTCTGTCAAGGGTGCCAAAAAAGTTGCCCTGCTCAAAAAAGAAGTACTTAGCCCCGTAGAACCATCCTTCGTAAAGAGCCCGTTCCACATCGTTGGGCGTGAAGGCTGGGGGAACTATCCACTCTCTCCAAGTGTCTACCCACAGTCCCCAAGCAGGAATGTTGTAACTTTTTGCCATGCCACGGGTCAAGCCAATCACCAATTCTGTGTTGGGGGCGTTGAAGCATTTGGTAATCAAAACGTCACAGTAAGACGTGTTGGCAGAGGCATAACTGACAACGTTCTCTTGAAGAAAAATCTTAGCACCCTTTTCCTTAAACTCAGCCAGCTTCATGGAATTAGTGATGTTTCCGATTACTGCTTGTTCTGCTTCAAGTCTTGTGGTTATTGTTCCTGTTTGGTTGTCTTCCCAAAGTTTCAGGTCAACCTGTTTTCCAGTTACTTCCTGAACAAGAATCCCAAGAAGCCGAGGATACTTCGTTTGCCATTCCTCAAACTGGTCAGGAGAAATTCGTATGTCGTGGTCTGAAAAGTTGAAGGTCTCAAACAGTACATACAATCCCAAGCTGTCTGCTGTTTCAATTGCCTCTTCTATGAGCCCTAGGTTCCATCCTTGGTCCATGGGATGCAGGATAATCATGTTTCCTAGTTGCAGTTCTTTTACTTTGGTTATGCTGTCCAGAATTACCTGCTGTTCGCTTTCCAGTATCTGGATTCCCATCAAAAACTCTGGATCATCTTCTTCAGTTGCCTGTTGGGCAAAAACTTGAGTTATGGGAGCCGAAACAGTGACCGAAAAAACAAGCAACGCTAACAAACAGAGCATTGTTGCGTGTTTTCTGCTTGCCTTTTTCACTGTTGCTTTCTCCTGCCTGTTGTTGTCTTTTGCCTTGTTAAAGCGTGCGTTGAAACAGAACGGAATTTGTTTCATCAGTTTTTATGTGTTTGCTCGTTTCACGGAGGTTTTCAATTATAATTTAAGTGTTGTCCACATTGTTGTCTAGAAATTCTTTTTCAGCGTGGTTTAAGCATTTTTGACAGAAAAAAGTTCGAGTAAAGAATAAAAAAGGCACAAAATATGCCCCTTAAAATGTGGAGTTGTGTGGTTCCGTTTGCTAGATGTCTGCGTCGTTGGGGTATCCTCTTTGTTCCCAGTATCCTCTGTAGTCTGGGTTGTCTGATAGTTCAATTGCTGTTATCCACTTTATCCACTTGTATCCCCACTTGCTTTCTGCCACCAACTGGAAGGGGAACCCTCTTTCGGGGGGCAGGGTTACGTTGTTCATTTTGTATGCCATCAAAATGTTGTTGTCACGGATGTAGTCCAGAGGCAGGGACGTGCTGTAGCCGTCGTACGCGTAGAAAATTACAGTGTTTGCGTTTTGGTCAACAACAGAATCTCCCAGCAGGTCGTCGAGGAGTATTCCTTCCCATAGTATTGTTCGGCTCCAGCCTTCGACGCAGTGTAGAGTTATGACCTTTTTGTAATTGGTGTAGCCGTTGAGGATTTGTTGGTACGTATACTCTTTTTTGGTGTTTACTAGTCCTGTTACTGTGAGCCTGTATGTTTCGTTATCAACATGTTGTGGTCCTTTTATCGAATTATCTCTAAATGAGCTAATGGCGGACAGGTCTTGTCCTTCATATTCTGTGATTTCTCCGTATCCGAGGTCAACGGGGTCGCGTGTTGACCACCAGATCATGATGCCAGCTGATGTGGCTATGAGTATGAAGACTGTTAGTAGTCCTAAGACTATTTGTTTAGTTTTTTGAAATGTTAGCCCCCCACAATATTATATGACATACGTCATACTTAACTGTTTCAGTTTAAAAAATAAACTCCAAAAAACAGAAAACATCATTAAACCATCGCAGTAACAGTAAAATACCAACCTTGCCTAAACCGTGTAACTACCGGGAGGAACAAAAATGGACTCAGACGAACTACAAGGACTACTCAAAAAATATTCTCCTTTTCTAATCTCACTGGTAGGCGTGCTGTTTCTTGTAGTAACTGGTGACATCAAACGGTCAGGGTATCTTCTGGCTGCAGGTTTAGCAATGCAGTATTTCTGGATACGCTTCAAGTACCCCCGACAATAGCAAGTCAACATTTCTTAACCAGCAAACTATCAGTTGAGGCTGTTCTAGTCAAGATTTCTTGATAAAAACCCTTTTTTTACCTTCTAGTGTGTCATGTTGTTGGCGGCTACTGTGAACAAAAAAAGTGCAAATGTTACGTTTCTAGTGCTTTCTTTTTGCTTAGCTGCTTTTCTGAACATTAGCTTTGTAAGCGCAACTGCAACTGGGGACGTCCACGGCGACACCTGCATTAATGAAGACGGAACCATTTCACCTTCAGACACTCCAATCTTTGTTGATGGAAACGTTTACACGCTTGCAACTGATTTGCGAGGTGTGCACTTGAGCATAAAAAGAAGCAACATAGTCTTTGATGGAAATGGACACACTCTTTACCTGAACATCGCTTTACGAAAAGTGGAAAATGTCACGGTAAAAAACTGTTTTGTCGTAACTTCAGGCAATAGTGGAATTTCCTTTGACTATTCTTCTAACATCACCATCTTGAATAACACCATATCTGGATGCGGGCGTGTCGACAATTCGATGGGTCCAATTTCTGCTGCTGTTTTTCTAATTTCTGGGCACTCTAACCTAATTATGGGAAACACCATAAAAGACAACGAAATTGGCTTGATAGTAACTGCCGAAACCACTCAAATTTACAACAACAGTTTCATCGACAACCACTATGACGTCCACGAATGGGGTGCCTTAGGGTTTGGCTCTATCAAATCTAAGGCAGTTTTTGATAATGGAACAATCGGAAATTACTGGAGCAACTACGATGGAACCGACTCAGACGGCGACAAAATAGGAGACACACCATACGTTATTGACGAAAACAATCAAGACATGTATCCTGTGGTTAACCTAGAAGAAACCACAGCTATTCCAAAGCCTCTTTTGTGGGCAATATTCTTGATTACAATAATTACCATAGTTGCAGTTTTGGCAGTTTATTTGCGCAGTTTTAATGGCAATCAACGGGAGGTGACTAAATGAAGACCCCTTTACTGGTTGTTCTTCTTTCTTTTGTTTTGTTTGCTGTTTTTGTTAATGTTGAACTTGTGACTGCGCAAGCAGAGACAATCGTTGTTCCTGACGATTACCAAACAATAGCTGACGCTGTTGAAAACGTCCCTGAA
>PIXS01000018.1 GCA_003096255.1 Candidatus Bathyarchaeum sp.
AGAACTTTTAGTGGTGGGCCCGTCCGGATTTGAACCGGAGATCTCTTCCGCGTGAGGGAAGCGTCTTTTGGCCTCAATGGAGTTAACCAACTGGACCACGGGCCCGTTTCCTTAAACTTAACGTTTGTTTGGTTCCTTTATATCTTTTGCAGAATGGTTTGGGTTTTTGGTTCTGTGCTTTTGTTTTCTGAAAAAAGGCTGTTTTCAACATTCTGTTTCTATTAGTGTTCTAATGTGTTCGGGGAATTAGCTCCAGAGAACAGTTTTTTATTTTCAAAAGTTGCAAGTATGTAGTGGGTGGGTTGGTTTGTTGGGTCGGCGTGTTGTTGTCGTTCTTGCAGTTTCGATCATTTGTTTTGTGTTGGTTGCTGGGACGTTGGTTTTTTGTTCTTGGCAGGGTGAGCAGGTTTTAGAGAACTTGAAAGGGTTTTCTGCGAGACTGGAAGATGACGGTTTCGTGGTTGAGGCAAAAGTTTTGTCCGAGTTTAAATCAGATTCTCAGAGGGAGTGGGAGTTTTTTGGTGATTTTCAGAGTTACGCAAAGCAGTCCAGCGTCACAACGGTTTATTATGATCAGAGTATTGGTGCTTTGTTTTATTTAGCGCCTGTAAGCTCTGCAAGCGATGAGGCTGAAGTGAACACGTTTTATTACAGCAAACTGTTTTGATTTTGTATTCAACGGTTCGTGTTTGGGTTGGCGGCTGTTTGGTAACTTATATAATGGTCTAGCGTGAAGTATCTGGTTGTTTGGAGTGGGCTGTTGTGCATTTGCTGACGCTTAAGGATTGGTCTTCCAAGCAGATAGAGAAGATTATAGATTCTTCTTTGGATGTGAAAGAGAACCCCGCAGATTTTGAGTTTGTTTTAGAGGATAATTCCCTTGCCATGATTTTTCAGAAAACGTCCACTCGTACTAGATTGTCCTTTGAGGTTGCCATGACCCAGCTTGGCGGTCACTCGATTTACATGGACTGGAGGAGCACAAACCTAGTTTTGGCTGACCTCGGCGACGAAACAAAGTCGATTTCAGGCTACGTTGATGCCATAATGGCGCGGGTGTTAAACAACTCGGACTTGGTTGCCATGTCAAAAGCATCTAGCGTTCCCGTGATTAATGGCTGTGACGAAAAATATCATCCTTGCCAGATAATTGCCGATTTGGTTACCATCAAGGAGAAAAAAGGCAAACTAAAGGGCCTTAAGCTTGCTTATGTTGGCGTTCACAACAACATCTGCAACTCTTTGATTGAGGGCTGCACCAAAACAGGCATGAAAATTACCACTGTTACGCCTATAGTTAACGAGGCTTCTTTTGACAAAGATTTAGCTGATTCTGCAAAAGCTACGGGCTTGTATGAGCAGTCTTTGGACGTCAAAGCGGCAGTTGAAGACGCAGACGTGGTTTACACTGACACTTGGGTTGACATGGAGTTCTTTTTAGACCCAAAATTCAAGAAGGAAAAAGAAAAACGTGTCAAACTGATGCTTCCGTATCAGATAAACAAAAATCTCCTAAAAAGCAACAAAGATGCCCTAGTAATGCATGACATGCCAATTCACAGGGGCTACGAAATCAGCGACGACATCATAAACGACCCCCGTTCAGTGATTTACACTCAGAGCGAAAACAGGTTGTACTCGGCAAAAGCGATACTGTTGGAACTGTTGGCCTAACCGCAGGGGAATTGTTAACGTGTTTTGTTTTTGGGCACGAGGGTGAGATTGTGTATTTAGAGGAAAACTTGGAACGGCTGAACCGCTGCTACAATCAGGAAGGTTTGAAGTTCAGAAAAGACAAGGACATAATCAGGGTTATTGAGGATAAGCCTTACCTGTTTAACAAGTTTACGACCCTGAAGAACGTGTTGCGGAAAAATTTTGATTTGCAGTTTGACGCCAAGCTGCTGTGGTACTTTAACGCTTCAGGAATTGAGAAGCTGTCAGAGCGGAAACTGAAGTGGAAGCCAACTAAAGAAATAAATGAGTTGATAATCGAGTTCAGAAAACACTTGGAAAAGCTTGAAGAGGTCAAGCTTAAAGAGTCTATGACCCAGTTTTTCCATGACAACTCATGCTTTTTCAAGTGTCCTGCGTCTTTGGGCATTCATCACGCTTATGTGGGGGGTTTGCTTGAGCATTCGGTTCAGACAGTTAACATGGCGCTGGGAATCCGAAACAGTTTTGACGAGGACGTAAACATCAACCTCGATTTGGTTATTGCAGGCTCGGTTCTTCATGATATTGGAAAAATAAACTGTTACCAGTTTGACGGAAGCAACATAGGCAAAACTCGGGTTTACAGCATTCAAAACCACATTGTCAACGGAATAAAGATTGTTTCAAAAAACATCGAGTCCGCCAAACTGGACGACTTAATTCACATCATAGCAAGCCACCATTCCATAAAAGAGTGGGGTTCACCCGTGCGACCGCAAACTAACGAGGCGTGGATAATACACAACATCGAGAACCTGTCATCAAAAATTATGGGATAGCAGCCAAAGACAGAATTGTACTTTTGTTGATTTGCTGGAAGATACAAATTTTATTAATATGACCTACTGAAAAGTATTGATTAATACTGAAAGGTGGGAATAATGGATAAGACAATTCTGTTAGCGTTTTGTATAGTTGCCGTTGTTGGTTTATGTTTTTCGGCAGTTATTGCAATTCAGTTTTATGGAGAAAAAGAAGCAGCCTTACAACGAATAGGAAACCTCTATGACACCATAGACGAAAAACAGGAAACAATTGATGACCTCTACGGAACCATAGAAGACAAACAAGATGACATACTAGAACTCTCTGACCAGAAGAACTCTTTGACTTATCAAAACAACCAGCTAACTTCCCAAAACACGGAGCTAACCAACACGTTAGCGGCGGTAACCCTAGAAAGAGACCAAGCAATCCGAGATGCAGAAAGCAGACAAAACGAGCTGGACTATTTGTATGCTAATACTTCTGCGGAAAAGCAGAACATAATTGTTGATTTAGAATCTCAAATCCAAGAAGTCCGAAACGAGTTGGCTGAAATAGACTGGTACAACAAACAGCTCATGGCCCAGCATGAAGAGGTTATAAACAGAACAACTGTAATTGAGGGGGAAGTCTACAACACAGGGGTAGAAATTGTTGTGAGTGGGTTGTTAGTCAACACTGGACTAAACTACGTAGATTCAATAATATATTTTGAGGCATGGGACTTAATGGATGAAAAATGTGTAAACATAACAACTAACATTGTTGGCCAGATAGGCGAGTTGACTTATTTGGCGCCAACCCAGCACAAAGAAATTAACTGCAGACTCAACTACTCTCCGAATTCGTTGACACGATACAAAGTTTCAGTAATAACTGGAAACAAAATATACGAAATAACATAACCGCTGTTTAGGAGCAAACCGTGCTCCAAACTCCCCATCCTTTAGTTTACGACGTGTTGTCTGTGACGTATTGCACAACCAAGGCTCTCATTTTGTGTCTGATTTCTTCACAATGTTTTGCGTATTTTGGAGTTAACTCTTCAATGTTAACGCCGCTACTGCATCCCACAAACAGCTCGTCATGATGGTCAATAATAGCCTCAGTGATTGCTTCTACTTTTCGGCGGTACCTCTCATCATGACCAATCAAATGCACCATTGCATCCAAATTTTCAGGACAATGAGTGTAAAAATACTTAACAACATATGAAATCATCGCCCTTATCTGCGAATCATCCAAACAAAATACCCCCACAAAAAATACTCACTCCACAAATTTATACAATGCGGAAAATTTTTGCCAAAAAAGAATTCACAAAAATCCTAGACAAAAGAAACAACCAAATTAGCATGTGTAACATCGACAAAAAGTGTGCTGTGTAGAAAAAAAATAAAAAAATTGTTTTTCAGATATTTGATTTTTGGGCTTATTTTTGAAAATATGGCACGAAATAGGTTTAGATTACGTCCTGATTCGGACGTAAAAGGCTGGATTCGTCTAGAAAAGGCGGATGTTTTGTG
>PIXS01000019.1 GCA_003096255.1 Candidatus Bathyarchaeum sp.
CAAGAGTATCATATGGAGTCAAGAAACCTGTGGGATTGTTAGGGTTACATAGGAAAGCAATCTTAGCATCCTTCATGTCCTGTCTGAAGACGTCAGGTCCAATACAGAAATCCTGACCCAGTTCTATGTGTCTGGGTACTCCTCCTGCTTTCCTAACCACACTTTCATACTCGCCAAAAGTGGGCGCAGGTAAAAGGGCTACTTCACCCTTCTCTAAGAACGTTTCCGCAAACAAGTAAATCAGTTCAGTGGAGCCATTACCTACCACCACATTGTCCAGACTAATTCCTCCAAGACTGTCAGCAATAGCCTCCCGCAGCAACTCAGAAGTCGAATCAGGATAAACTGGAATCTGCTCAAGACTGTTTCTTATTGCCTCAAGAGCCTTTGGCGAAGAACCCAGCGGGTTTATGCTAGCACTGAAATCCAGAATTTCTCCTCTGCTGATGTTGGCAGCTTTTTCTGCTTCCCAAATTTTTCCCCCATGAACACAAGGCTCAAGACACTTTATGCTGTCTCGCGCTAAATCCCAAGTTGACTTCACTTTTTCACCCTTCAATTGCCGCTGGATTATTTGTTTTTGTTACCCTTGCACTGGCTACAGTATAAATTTTTGGACGGATAATCCATCCCAAAAGTAATAATACACACTATCTAGTTAGCGATTGAAAGGTTTACTTGGAAGAGCAGCAGAATAATAGGAGGGTTCAAAAAATGGAGAAAAAAGAAATCAAACTGAAACTGGAAAATGTGAAAGCGGAGGTTCTTTACCACAAGTTCCGAAACGTTGACGTGAACACATTACTTGTTTCCTTCAAAGAAAAACGCCGCCTTATCTCCACCCTGAAGGGCTACAATAAAGTACGTTTTGTCGCTAACTCATATCAACCCGACGAACTGTCACAGATTATCATGAAAGATTTTTCGGCATTCGAAAAAGATTTTCCCCAAGTCTTAGGAATCCCCCGTGATGATCTCTCTTTTTTGAGTACAGGAGCCAACATGAACAACCTTGCGGTCTGCGAGAAGTCGTATCAGGATCGTATAGTCTGCTGTTTAGCTACTGGAGGAGTAGGTAATGCTCTCCGGTCTGGCGTCGATGCGGCTGATTGGGTTGAACAGGATGGCGTTTACACAAAAACACTTGGAACAATTAACATAATTCTTTTGACTAACGTAACTTTGACCGATGGGGCACTGGCAAAAACTATCATAACTGCTACAGAAGCGAAGACTGCTGCCCTTCAAGATATGGATGCCCGTAGCTCGGTTTCTCCTGAGAATCAGGCAACTGGCACAGGAACGGATAACCTGATTGTTGTTTCTGGAGTAGACCCTGACAAGAAAGTGAGAACCGCAGGTGGGCACTCAAAGATGGGTGAGTTAATCGGTGCTACAACTAAGGTTGCGGTATATGAGACTATAAAGAATCATGAAGCCATGCTCGCAAGGGAATCTAAGAAACGTTGATGCCCTAACAAAAAAGCAAAGAAGTAGATAACACTCCATGTTGGATAATCTATCCAACTTAAATATGTGCGCTCGCATATTTCTGCACCTAGAAGTGGTAGGGAATAAGTTTGCGGCATAGAATCGGATTAGTTTATGTTCCAGGAGCATTGCCCTGCTTTGAAGGCTTCGGAAGTTTACCAACTGATCTGATTCGCGAAAACGGACGCGTAGACGGCAAACCAGCCTCAGAAATCCTTGACCTTCTGATTGTTCCTGGCGGCAGCCTTGTAGAGTCCCAAAGCATAACCGACAACATACTGAAAGAAATCACAAAAATGGCTGATTCTGGCAAGTTTGTTCTTGGGATTTGTTCAGGCTTTCAGATACTTGCCAAAGCAACTGATATTGGTCGCTTGTCTTCCACTCCGATTATGCGTGAAGGACTAGGTCTATTAGATGTGGAATTTCAGCCATTGATATGTACAGACCATGTCACGGCTACTGTTGTTGGAAAAAGTTTCATGACCGACAGCATCGGAGAAACTGTTACCGGTTTTCACTGCCACACTTACGGCAAAATTGTCCCCGGCAAAGAGGCTAGACCCATCATTGTTTCCCACATCAAACGCATTAACTACCGCAATAACCCTCAGGATTTCGCTTCAGGCTTCACTAACAAAGAGGGAAACGTGGCTGGAATTTTAACTCATGCTCTGTTGGACGAAAATCCTGTTATAATCCAGAGCATCATCAAGTCTTTGGGCGTCTCCGCGGAGGAACTAGACGAAATCAGAGCTGCTAATTCGTTGCTAGTGGCTAAAATGAAATCTGAAATTGGCATTTCCACCAATGTTACGGCAGAAAGCAATCAGTCTCAACGTGAAGAGGTTCCTGTGCTCCTGTTCACTACGGCAACAGGAAGTGGGTCAGGCAAAACTTTCATTGTCACGGGGATAGCTGGGGCATTAAAGAAGCGGGGGTTCAATGTTGGGTTGCTGAAGGTGGGCGGAGACATACGTGATATCGTACCCGCCCTGTATCTGATTAAAGAACCAATTAGCGGGTACTCGTCGATACAGGTAGCGAACAGCGGCTGGATGACAATGCCTGAAGCTGTAGAAAAGGCAAACAGAAACTATGATTTTCTGATAATCGAAGGCGCCATGGGGCCTTTCACTGGCTTTCTTAACGAGAATGTAAAGCGTCCATCATCAACTGCAGAAATTGCGGCGGCTCTGGGAGCACCCATAATTCTTGTTGTTGCCTGTGACAAGGCGGGCGTTGAAGGTGCAGTCGTAACAGGCTTGAACTACGTTAATCTAATGAAAACTCTGGGAATAAAAACAGCTGGAGTGATACTGAACAAGGTTCACACAAGCTACCTCACTCCCGAAATCAGAGCCTTCATCAAATCTGCCTTCACCAACGTTGGCGTCGAGCTCCTCGGAATACTGCCCCGTGTCCAGTTGGAGGGGCGGGGAGCGATTCCTGAAATCGAGATAAAGTATGAGGAGTTCGGAGCCACAGCAATCAAAACTGTTGAGCAGTCTCTGGATTTGGATGCACTGACAAGGCTTGCTGCGCCTCCTGTGAAGTCCTCGCTAGATTATGGAACCGTTTTTGAGAAGTTTAAGTCCGCGCTCGGTAAGGGCTGCAGGTTTGATGTGAATGAAGGAGAGAGCTGATTTCGAAAGAGAATGTTCTATCTGTTGTTGTTCTGATTTTTCTGAAAAAATACTGTTTTCAACAATGTACCTCTATTAGGTTCCTAATATACAAGTCCCGAACTGAACTGTGGTTTTTATCTTAGGCTTTGCATGATGGCAAAGGCGTTGCCTTCTGGGTCAATGGCATGTGCAATATATCCTACGCCTGGAACCTGCTGTTTGGGTCGAGTTATTGTGCCTCCAAGGTCCTTGACTTTCTGGGTGGACTTGTCGATGTCGTCAACCAGTATGTAGTTGACTGGCTTACGCTCAGGCTGTTCCTTCTTGAACATTCCCCCATTCACTCCGGGTCTAGCAGGTGCACCTTTTTCGTCCACGGGAACAGTTTCAATCATCCAGTATTCTGTGGGTCCTGGAAATTTGTAGATTCTCCAGCTGAACAGTTTTGAGTAGAAGTTTTTCAGTTTCTCTGGGTTCTCTGCGGGAATGTCAAAATGAACAATTGTATTATCTACCACAATTACATACCCCTGCATGAATTTGTTGAGAAAAAAATAAAAGCTTTTGCAGTATCCGCCTGCCGCTGTTTATGTTTGTGTCAAAAAACGGAACCTTAATTTCTTTCCTTTTGTGTTTATGTCGCATAATTCCTTTAATAGAGGAAAATGTCTCCTACCGAGTGTTCAGGGGCGTAATTTAGTCGGTGCTGATTCGAGAAGTTATCTTGGAAAACTTCATGTCCTATGAGTATGCACGGATACCCTTCAAAAAGGGCGTCAACGTAGTCTGCGGTCCAAACGGCGCAGGCAAATCAACCATCCTCATAGGAATCTCAGTGGCACTAGGGCAATCTTCTACTGAACGCTCCAAACGCCTAAGCGACCTAATTAGACGCGGAAAAGACGAAGCCCGAGTCACCCTTGTTCTGGACAATTCGCCACGGGATGGACGGCGCCCAGTCAAAAAAATAAGAAAAGACCAAATCTTTTTGACCCGAGGCTTAAGGCGGGACGGAAAATACTGGTTCGAACTGGAAAACACTGCTGCAAACAAGGCTGACGTGAACAGGCTTCTTGCCAAGTTTGAAGTTGACCCCGACAACATGCTCATCATCATGCAGCAGAACATGGTTGAACAATTCACTGTGCTTTCAACTCAAGAGAAACTGAGAATGGTTGAGGCAGCGGTTGGTTTCGAATCCTACCGCAAAAACGTTGTTATGGCTCAAAAGAAGCTGAGCCGCATCTTAAGCCAAGGAGACTCTGTTGGGAAGCTTCTTGAGTCTGCCGAGCAAACCCTCTCTTACTGGCGGGAACAGTATGACAGGTACCAGCAGAAGAAGCAGTTGCGGATGAAAAGGCGGTTTCTTGAACGGGAGCTGGCATGGGCTGAAGTGCTGAAAAGAGAAAGAGCAGTAGCTAAGCTGAAGGAGCAAAATCAGGAGCACCAGAACAAGCTGGCAACAATCGAAACCAAAACTGAAACCACAACTGACCAAATTAATCTGCTTCAGAACAAGCTTCAAGCGTCAAAAACTGCTTTGAGGAGCCTTTTTGAGGATCGTCTTGTGCTGGAGCGTGAACGAGCCAAACTTGAGTTAGCCGCCCTAACTGCCGACAATGCATTGAAGGAGACAGAATCTTGGGCAAACAATCACCACATAGAAATGGAGAACGTCCTAAGTAACATCAGATCCCTTGAAACTGTCATCGGCGAAAAAACAAACCCCCTAGACATCACGCCACAACTTGACGAAATCAGGGCAAGCTACAACAGTCTAGAAGACGCTTGGATCCAACGCTTCACAATACGAAACGCAAGCCTCCAAAAATCTGCCGAAACATCCCGGGAACAACTCACAAACTTGAGTGACCAGATTTCAGGAATCAAATCTAGAGCAGATTCTCTTGACCTAGAAATCGAAGATGCCACCAACCAAGTTCTGGACCACAAAATCAGTCTAGCCCTCTTGAATTATCAGAAGGAAAGCCTCATCAAGACCATGAAGCGCTTAGACAAGGAGCTTCAGCAGTCCATCGTTGACTTGAATGATTACGTGAAACGGGCTGAAACAGTGGGGCAAAGGCTTGTGCCCATGAAAAACACCATGGACATTCTGGAGGAGCTCCGAGTAACTGACGGACACCTAGCTGCCCTAGCAGACGTTTCCGAAGACATAGAACGCATGTACGAATCATACTCAAAACTGTATCTGGAACTCAAAGAGAAAGCCCGTTTGGTTGCAGAAAACCGAGAAAAAGCCCTAGAAGAAGTTAACGCGCGGATGGATGCGTGGCGAAACGTTATCCACAAGCTTCTAGACCAAGTCAACGCCAAATACCGTAAGATTCTTGCTCAGGCATTCGCGGTTGGTGAAGTTAAATTGACTAACGAGATGGACGTTGAAGCTGCTGGCCTCGAAATTTTTGTGGGTTTCAAGGGAGGAAACCCTGTTCCCCTTAATGCTTACACCCAGAGTGGAGGAGAAAGAAGCACCGCCACAGTAACTTTCCTTCTTGCCCTGCAGCAGCATGTTCACTCTCCTTTCAGGGCAGTTGACGAATATGACGTTCACATGGACCCAAAAAATAGGGAAATCATTGCCAACCTCATTGTTTCATCAGTCACAGGTTTAGACACCCAATACTTGGCTATCACACCCAGCCAACTCACCTTCACAGGAAAGGACGTTCACCTGATAACCGTCCAGAACGTGGAAGGAGCATCCCTCATAAAAGAGGTGGAATAATTGTCCACACAAGAAAAGAAACAGAGCAGCGAACGCCTTCAACGCGTCATCGAACTATGCAAATCAGTTGAAAACAGGGGCATAGACCCCTTCGCCGTGGACGTTGACCACATAATAGCAACACTCCAGAACTGTTTCGGTAACTGGGAATCACCAGAAGAACTTGCTCTGGACGCGGAAGCTGTCCAGTACCTTGCATCTGTGATACAGAATCAGGGAGACTGGGTAAAACACCGTTCAACCAGCCTCTACACTGACCCGTTCCTAATCGAAGAAAAGATACAGCGACTAAACAAAGAAGAAATTGCTGCCCTTTTCACAAAAGTTTGGAACCCAATCATCGAGCAGGAACAGATTTCTATTTCAAGCCTAGCTGAAGCCGTGAAATACTGGAACGACCTCCCTCCCATAGATGAAAGATGGCAAAGACTTGACCCCACACAGGTGACAGCTGGAGCAACCACACGAGAAGAACTAATCAGACAAAAAATCTTGGCTGAAAAAACATTCTTCGAAGAACTGGAAACGTTCTGGGCAAAACTAAAGCAGAAGGTAGGCGAAAACGAAAAGATTCTTTACTGGAACTTTGTTGGCGCCGACACATACTCCGAAACGTTGGATAATGCCTACATGACAAGCTTTCTGGTAACATACGGCTACGCAACACTAAAGATAGACCCACTGGAAGAGGAAATTTTCATAATACCCCTCCAGGAACCAAGGTCAGGGCTCTCTGACAAACGGATGGTTTCAGTACCAATATCCGTAAGCCATGACGAATGGATACGATGGAAAGAGGAGAACCAGACATGACACGAAAAGCTTACTATGCAAGAAAAATCAAGCGGGCGGCGCAGCTGCTATTCTACAAGAGGCACATGAAGCCTGGCGTGAAGGGATGGGAACTAAAGAACGCCTTGGGCTCCGATTACCCCAAAGTCCTCAAGGTGCTGGATGACCATCTAGAGAAGCTGGACCTGCAGGTGAAAACAGTTTTTGAGGGCGAAGAACCCAAAGAGAAGCCCACCCTTGAAGAACTTAACAAGGCAAGATTCTTTGTTACCCTCAGGGGCGGTTTGCCGTCTAAGGATGCCAAGATGATGGGCTGGAGAATCGACGACATAGCTGGCTTGGCTACAGCTATCTCCTATGTAATCTCCAAGAATGGAAAGGCTCCCCGAGAAGAAGTGGATGCGTTGCTTCGCAGTAAGCTGCCAGGATGGCGAGTTGACATGAACCTGAACCGCTACATCAAGTCTGGATACTTGG
>PIXS01000020.1 GCA_003096255.1 Candidatus Bathyarchaeum sp.
GTTACGGGCAATTCTTCGGCATCCACAGAAGCGGCAATTAAACACGCAACCACGGGATGAAACAAAACCGCTGAACTTTTTCGGTGCAACAACAACCCCGGCCGTTGTGTTATGATATTCCACATCCAAAAGTTCCCTATCCGGAAAAGGCAACGAGTCAATGTCCTTGATTAGGGGCCTGTCTTCGGTAGCAACTATTTCGCCGTTGTTTCGGAAGTTAATTCCCCGAACCTTCTTCAAATCGCCATTTCTTGCTAGGCAAAGCGCCAGTTCAAGGCTGGTGTGTTCTCCCTCGCCTCTGATGATATAATCCACTGCGGGATATTTTTTCAGAATCCTTTCACCGTTAAACGTGGCAAAAAAATTGCCAAAAGAAATCTTGATGTTGGGGTTTTCTTGTTTTACTTTTTCTGCTATTAGGGCTGCTTTACGTCCAGTAGCACTTAAGGTGGAAAAGCCTAAGATGTCGGGGTCCTCTTTTTTCACCCAATCAATTGTCTGTTTCAGGGAGAAGCCTTGGGCTGCCTCGTCAATTATCGAGATGTCTACGTCGTTTTCTTTGAGGTAAGCTGCAATATACAGCATCCCCAACGGTGGAGAAGCACCCACCATCTTTTTTACATCTTCGATAGGCAACTCAGGATTTGGACCCGGATTAATGAACGAGAACTTCATGCTGACCTTTTTCCAGTCCGTAACTTTTCTGCAGACGCATTTAAGTTTACCTTAAAACAGGTCAACAAACAAACAACTATGTAATGCTAAAAACCGTCTTCAAGCGGCATTAGCGGCTATTTTTGCACGTAGAAAACCCATTATGATTAGTATTGAGTTGAATCCCACCAAAGTTGAGCTTCTGCGGTCACGAAAACTCAAGCAAGTAAGCAAAAATGACATTCCTATTTTGTAACGAAACTCGCCGTTTTTTATCCACGACGAAGGGGGGTATTTTTTTGGTGCTGGGGTAATAGGTTTTACAACATATTTGCTGTAACTGTGATGTGGTGAGCGAATAACCGTTTCAGTTAGAACTGTGTCTTCTGCAAAATCAACAGGGTACATGTTGTCAAAAAGGTCTTTGAATGTTGATGTTTTTAGTAGCTGTGCGTATCCTCCACATCCAACTAAGTCGGCCTTTAGTTTCAGTGACTCTTCAACAAAATTTTTTGGAAGTATGGTGTCGCCGTCAACTCTCAGAATGTGACTGAACTTGTCTAACTGCTCCTCAGTTAATGCGTTTCTCATTGCCATGCCTGCTCGTTCTCCCGCGTATCGTAGCTGGGGGAATTCTTTGTTGGCAATAACAAGTTTAGAAACGGGGCAAGTTTGTTGCTTTACAGATTCAACAGTTCTATCACAGTCACTTAAGGACACTACCACACACAAGACCCTAGGTCCAGACATGTTTTTCAAAAAGCTCCTTCCAGTGAGGGTTCTTTTGCGTGCAGCCTTTACATCCTTCGTGGTTCAATCCAACTTCGAGGCGTTTGGCGATTGTTTCTTTTATGTCGATTTCTTCAACATGACCACAATTGTGTTCATACGAGATGTCCGAGCATTGCATGAACCTGCCGTTATAGCTGATTGCCATGTTTTCAAAACATGCACAGGGACGTTCTTGGGATATTATCGTGTTTATCATGTTTTTTCGGTATTTTTGCAGTAACTCTTCTGAACCTTTTGCAACCGTTGAACTTGTCAGTCTGTTTTCTCCATAATGTAAAACTCTTACGTCCTGCTTGAACTCCGCAAACAGTTTCTGCCACTCAGGCAAATCATGTGCATTCTTATCAAACAGTACAAAATTTACCCATATTCTATGATGCGCCATTTTGTTCTTGTTTACCCAGTTAAGAGTCTCAAGAGCCTTCGAAAATAGTGGTTTGCCATGAACCTCACTATACAAATCAGCGTTTGAGGCAGAAATCGTGAACCTTATGTCGTCTATGTTTTTGTCCACTAACAGTTGCCGCTTGTTGTAGAGAACTCCGTTGGTAAAAACGTCAATCCTGCTACCCAAGTATTTCTTGAGTATTGCACATATCTTTGACAATCTGTTTTCTAAGGTGGGTTCTGAGTTCATGAAAGGTCTGGCAAAATTTATGAACATTTTATTTCTTTGAAGTTCACTGGCCACATGCTCTATGGTGGATATTGGTAAATCGCCTGACGATTCAATGAAGTTGTGTTGTGGGTTGCAGTATACACAATCCAGTGGACAGCGTCTCGTTGTAGTGTCAATTTGCAGTACTCCTGGTTGACACGCCCACAAGGGTTTGCCATTTAAAACTTTGTAGATGCGTGTTCTGGATGTTCGAAGTTTGTGTTTCAAGTCAACGAACTTGGTTGATATTTTGCTTGTCATCGTTACCCCTGAGCAATCATTATTTGCCGCCCATTCTGGCGTGAATATATCCCTTAATTAGGCTTGGTCTTCCAGATACAATTCCGCTAAGAACCGTTTTGAAAAATCCTCTTTTAGCTGTTTTCCAATAGGCCAGCCCTCTTCGGTAATGACTGTCTGTGTCTTCTTTTGGTCGCAGATGGGTGTTGTGCGCAGAAATGAATTTTACAGGATATTTGGAGCTGATGCACTGTTGCATTAGTGTGTCTTCTCCAAGGTCGATTACCCTAACTTTTTTAGGGTCTTCGCACTCGGCTCTTGCTGCTAAATCTACTGCATACACTCCACTCAGCCTCTCTTCTTTCCATAAAGGAACAAAACGTAAACAACTTTTGATGAGGGTTCGCCAGTTAATTGGGAAATCAAAATACTCAAAGGACATGAAAGGAAACCGCGTTATATCTCCCATATATTTGCAGATGCTTGGGTCAAGTATGATGTCTGCGGCAGTAACTAAAACCACGCCGAAACCTGCTGAGTCCATGCCCAGCCTCATTAGATACGAAAGCCTCTCTTTGTATTCAATGTCTTTGGGCACGTTATTTATGCATACAGTAATGTCGTTGAGAGGGTCATATTTGCTGGTTATCTTTTTGGCAATTTCTTCAGAATCATCACTGCAATTATCAAAAATGAGTATCACTTCAGAGGGCTTGAGCTTGTAGACACTAGGAAGACTTAACGAAAGCATGTCAGATTCGTTGTGGATTGGCATAACAACGCTGAACTTCATTCAAACTTGCTCCAAATGCAGGATAGTGAGCTGGCTGTTTTTGGTTCCAGAAATGAAGTGTTTGTAACAGGTATATAAAACGGCGCATTTCGCCAGTTACGTCTGTTTTTGTTGTCCTGACGTGTTTTTGGTTTTTTGCTTCTGATTCAGAACTCCAAAAAATGGTTTAATTGTTGGTGTGATTCTGAAATATTTGTGGTCATGATTCAGATTGTGGCTTCATAAGTATTATCGACCATAATATTGTACAATTTCAGAATACGCTTCGCTGTTGGAGATTAAACCTAGATGGAACATGATGCTGATTCACAATTTCCCAAAGACGTAGTGGGCTCTCTTGAAACACAGCAGATTCGTGTATTGTGCGTGGATGACGAAGCAGGTTTTCTCGCAACTGCAAAACAAATTTTGGAAATTAAAAACGGATTTCATGTAGAAACTGCCCTGTCGGTTGATGAAGCTCTAGAAAAACTGGAGCATACAGAGTTCGACGTTGTTGTTTCAGATTACATGATTCCTAAAAAAAATGGTTTAGACTTTTTGAAGATTCTAAGACGAAACAAAAACAACATACCCTTTATCCTGTTTACTGGTCACGGCAGAGAAGAAGTGGCAATAAAAGCCCTTAACCTTGGTGCAGACCGTTTCTTCAACAAGTTTGGACCGCCAGAAACA
>PIXS01000021.1 GCA_003096255.1 Candidatus Bathyarchaeum sp.
AACTTCGGTGCTTAGGCAATAAAATTTTTGCTGTCCAAACAACCCTACAACCATATTAGGAGCCTAATAGCAGCAGATTGTTGAAAACAGTATTTTTTCGGAAAATCCAAGAAAAATGTAAGAAAGTTGCTAGCCGACTGTTCGGGGTTTAGACTGTTCTACACGTCTATACATGTTCAAACAAACCATACAGAACCATTATATGACTCTTGTTTGTCCATAAGTGAAAAAGTAGAGTGAAGAAATCATGAAAACTATAGACGTTGCAATGATAGCCGTTAGCGCTGCCCTTTATGCGATAGTTGGAATGTTAACAAATATGGGAATCTTAGACCCCGCTTTCGGAGTGGTCAAATTTTGGCCAGCTGTTATAGTTCCGGGAATTTTTGCTGTTCTTTTTGGTCGTTGGGTCGGAGGAATAGGTGCAGCAATCGGAATCTTCATCAGTGACGTGGTAGCAGGTCATGGAAACGCTGTTTTAAGCTTCACTATCGGGTGTACCTCAAATTTTGTTGGTTTCTACCTCGTAGGTCTGCTTTCGAGAAGAAACATGAAGTGGCGTGACATACTCATAATATTGACTGTTGGAAGCGTAGCAATGACTGGAATGACTGGTTACCTGTATTCAATCAACCAGTTGACCTTGGATGTTGTCGCCCTGTTTCTGGGTGTTCTCTATGCCAGCGTTGCCATCGTGATTGGTTTTGGATTATGGAAGCCTGAATGGAAAAACTACGGCTTTGCTTCGGTTGTTGGACTTCTTGTGGGGAGCGCCATCATAGGTTTCGGTCTTTGGGCATACAGCTACGTTCTTCCATTGCCCGAATCAGTAGGGTTAGGACGCAATGCACAATTTTATGCGAGCTTTCTCTTTCTTGTTTGGACTTTTGCCACTGAAATTCCGTTCCTCGTAGCCATTGTTCCTCCTATTGTGAAAGTCTGCTACAGAGCCTTTCCGTTCCTAGAGCCTCCCAACAACGGGTAAGAGGCGAATGACGTGCCCAAGCGCGCGACAGCCTTCAGTCCTGCGGGAATCACAAGCTTTTTCGAAATCTGCGACAGGACTCCTGATGGGAAATTGATTGCTGACCCTGAACGCGTTGGCGCTCGGGGTGGAGGCTTTTCTCCTGACAAAGGAGTCTCAACTGAGGTCATCGTGGCTGAGTCTGAAGAAAATCAGGTTCAAGTGGTCATCAACGGAGAAAACTGTCCAGAGGCTATGACAACAAAATCTGTTGTTGAAATGCTGACCTCCAAGGTTTCTGAAAACCATGCAATAACTGTCATTCATCAGGTAGACGTGCCTGTTGGTGCAGGCTTTGGTTCTAGCGCTGCTGGTGCCTTAGGAGCTGCTTTGGCGTTGAGCCAAGCTTTAGGTCTCAATCTTACGTATAATCAGTTGGGCAGAATAGCTCACGTGGCTGAAGTCAAATGCAAAACAGGTTTAGGAACAGCAGGTCCACTATTGTTTGGAGGGTGCGGATTAACAATTGAGCCAGGTGCCCCCGGAATCGCCCTATTAGACCGTGTTCCTGTTTCCCCTGATCACAGGCTTGTTGTGGGCACGTTCAGACCATATCCAACCAAAGAACTGCTTTCCACTCAAGAAAAAAGGGACATAATTAACGAGTGGGGACGAAAAACCCTTAAACGAATCCTTGCTGACCCCTCTCTTGAGAATTTTATGGGCACGTGTAAGGATTTTGCTGTGGGCACAGGTTTTGTTACAGACCGTATTCTGAAGTTGATGGAGTTGGCTGAGAAAGCTGGAGCTGTTGGTGCGGCACAGAATATGCTGGGGGAGGCTGTTCATGCCTTGGTTACCGTTGACAAGATGGCCGATGTTTATGATGCCTTCAGGAAGGTTTTGCCTGAAGAAAAGATTATTACAGCCAAAATTGACTTTCAAGGCGCACGTGTTGGGTGATGAAACGCCGTGAAGAAAAAGTTTGAGACAGTGGCTGTGGGCGGCACCTTTGATCTGTTTCATAAAGGACACCGAGCGTTACTCCGGAAGGCCTTCAAGGTTGGAGACCGTGTTCTCATAGGTCTCTGTTCAGACGATTTCGTGAAGAAAATGAGGAAACCTCACGGAATCGCCTCATATGCTAAACGTCTTGAAGAGCTAGAAAAGCTGCTACAAAGGAAAGGCGTGTTGGAGCGGGCAGAGATTTAGCCCTTAGATGATGAGTACGGTCTCACCTTGTCGGATAAGCGGATTGACGCCATAGTTGTGAGTAAAGAAACGGAGCCGCGGGCTCACAAAATTAATGCGAAACGTAAGAGTCTTGGACTGGCGCCCCTGCCTATTGTGACCGTGAAGATGGTTCTTTCTGAAGACCTTTATCCGATTTCGTCCACCCGCATCTGGTTTGAGGAAATCGACAGGGAAGGGAATCTGCTCTAATTTTTCTTCTACAAGAAAAAGGAGACTGTTTTAAGCCGCTTTTTGCATCTGTCTAGGTTAGAGAATGGGTTGTGTCTTGAAGAGAACAGGGGTTACAAGTCTTCCGCTTCATTACGGTAAAGCCCCAAAATGGCTTGTTTTCCGAATGCAGAAACTCGCCAAAGAGATGGTTACTATAATGGTGGACGAGTATGGCGTGGACTTGTTCCTTAGGCGCGTCTCAGACCCCTTCTGGTTTCAGGCCCTAGGCTGCGTCTTGGGCTATGACTGGCACTCGTCGGGAGTCACCACTGTCTTAACTGGTGTTCTAAAAACTGCAATAAACAAGATGGAGCTTGGGGTTACTGTGTGTGGCGGCAAGGGCAAAACCTCCCGTAAAACGCCAGCAGAAATCGATATGCTTGGAGAAAAGTATGGTTTTTCGGAAGGAAAGCTTGACCGTTTATTGTATGCCAGTAAAATGAGCGCCAAAGTTGATAGCGCTGCAGTTCAGGCAGGATACCCGCTGTATCATCATGCCTTCTTTGTTACTGAAAGGGGAGAATGGGCTGTGGTTCAGCAGGGAATAAACACTAACGACAAGTCAGCCCGAAGGTATCACTGGCTATCTGAAAACGTGAAAGATTTTGTTGTTGAGCCTCACGACGCCGTGGTTGGGGACATGAAAAAGGATGTGGTGCTGGACATGACTGCCCGAGAAAGTGAAGGCTGCAGAAAAACTTCAACTGACATAGCCAAGGAGAATCCGAAAAAGTTGAGGAATACACTTCTTTCTATTCGTCCTATCCATCAGAAGTCTTTGCAGGATTGGATTCCGCAGCCGTTGGGAAAAGAGTACGCCGTTGATGCTTTTTCGTTGCCTCGCAACCTTAACTGGAATACTGTTAAAAGGGTGTACGATTTCCAGCCCAAAAATTATGAGGAGCTAATAGGCATCACGGGGGTAGGTCCTGCAACAGTCAGAGCCTTAGCTTTAGTGTCTGAGATGGTCTATGGCGAGAAGCCATGCTGGAAAGACCCCATAAAATACAGTTTCTGTGTGGGTGGAAAAGATGGAGTTCCTTATCCTGTGGACAGGAAAACATACGATGAGACAATAGATATTTTGGGAAACGCAATAAAACAAGCCAAAGTCGGCAACAAGGAGAAGCTTAATGCCGTAAAGAGGCTGTGTGTTCTCACAAATCAGTGAGTTACGAATTGTTTTTGTGAATTAGGCTAGATTTTGAGTCAGACTTATATGACTGACTGGCAGTATCATATATCTTAATCGTTCAGATTACATGATTTCACGGGCTGGATAGTCTATGGTTAAAAAAATCCACATTACAGTTAACTTGCTACCTGAAGCATCCGACGCTTCAAGCGGACAGATTGAGGAAAAGATACGGAATGAAGCAAAGATTCCTTGGTGTAAAATCATTGAGGAAGTGTCTGTCGAGGATGCTGATGAGACAATTCTGAATTTGAAGAAGCAGGGAGTTTCCAGTAACGTAGCAAGGAACCTTGTGGACCTTTACACTGAACAGCCAATTGATTAATTATTGTGCCAGAATCATGTGGTCTGAGGGCTTGCTTCCCAGCAGCAACCTGAAGTGGTCACGTTTTCCTTTTTGTTGAACTCGTTCAAGTTTTCCTTCTGCAATCACTGTTTCACCACTTTTTGCTTGTTCACAGAATCTTCCTCGAAAGGACACGATATCTTCAATTGGTTTAGTTTTGTTTCCTTCAATTGTTTGCACGTTGGCTAGCTTGTATGTGCATGGCGTGAAAAGTGATTCTTTGTCGTCTGCAATTGTGGCTTTTATTTTTGCATTGCCTTCTGGCTTGTAGATTATGCTGCCGTATTGTTCACTGATTTCATTGTGGTCTTTCACGAAGCGGATGAAGAAGTGCTTGTTCATGAATTTGCCGTGAGAAACTTTTCGGGAGTCGGTTCGAACAAAATCTTCGAAAGATACGTTGGTGTCCTTCGAACGGAAATCGAACAGCTCTTTTAATCCCTCACGGTTGTATGCTTCAATTGGACTGGCTTTGTCTTTTAGCAGTTTCTTCATGGTTTCTGCTACCCTGTAGCCTGTTTCTGTTCCGTAAACGACAAGGTCAATGTCTGAGGCCGGCTCCTGAAGCCTGACTAGAATTGAGCCTGAAACACCCAGCTTACTCCATTGAACCCCAGAGTTTTCTTTGAGAATTTCCATGAAACGTAGAGCCGCTGTTTCTGCTTCGTCTAGGTTGTTTTTGTTTCGTAGCTCCTGCATGCCCTGAGCTGGCTGGTAATGTGTTTTTATGTCTTCGTGGGGGACTTCGCATAGTAGTGTGTTGAAGACTGGGTCATCGACTAGGTATTGGGGATATTTCTGTTTCAGTAGAGTGTAGCGTTTGTGGAGGTTGTAGAATTTGCTGTATCGTGTTCCGTCTCTTTCTCTGCTGCCTGTTGGGTCGGGAACGTAACGGATGAAGGCAACCACCCTGTCTGGAGGATGAACTAGCCCCTTAACATCAAAAACGATATTGTCTTTGGTTTCGATTAGGTCGCCTTCTCTAGCATTCACGTTGTTCACACATCAAATTTGCTAATCATCTGGATTAGTTTTCTGGCGTTTATTATCCTTTTTTGAAAAAGTTAGGGGATGTTGGCGTCGGTTTCAGCTTTATCTGATTAGACTTAGTATCCCTGATTTTCTGAGGCTGTAATAGAGGGGCAAAGCGATAGCAACGGTTATGATTACTGCCACTATTCGTTCTATTGGATAAATGAACATCACGAAGTTCCAGACTGCCGCTTCAAGATCAAACATCCAGATTGCTAAACTACTGCCTACTATGTTGTCAGTCAAAGTACCTACAAAGGCGGCGACAGGTATGCCTACACTCAATTTCTTGAAGTTTGACAGATCGGTTGACCACACTGCGAGTCCTGTTGAGAAAATCAATGCTACAACAACTGCGATTATGTGCAAAAATGGATAACCAATCGCGTCCATTCCATATGGGTGAACGTAGAAGCCAACAATTCCTGCTAGAAGCAGTGCTGCTGAGATGTAGCCGCGTTTTGTAAATGCAAAACCTGCGCTCATTGCTCCTATGGTGGCGGGCAAAAAGGAAAACGGACCAAAGATTGCTCCTGAGGGACTTACGAACATAGCGATTACTGAACCGATTAGGGCTGCTATGCCTCCAGATATTGGTCCGAGGATGATTCCAATGAGTGGGACGGTTATTACTCCTAGAGTTATTGCGCCTTCAACGCCTATTGTTATTGTGAAGGGTAGGGTGCTCACAACTGTGTGCAATGCTGCGAAGACGATTATTAATGCTATTCCTTTTGCTGAGAAGATGTTTTGGATTGTATTTTGGATTGAATTAGAGATTGTGTTAGCCATGGTTTTCACCTATCATTTACGGTGTGTAATTTTTTACACAGCAACTTACTCCTTTATCCGCAATTTTGGTATATAAGATTAACCCTTCTTTCTGCAGGTTTTTCTGAAAAAAGCTATTTTTCAACAATCTGCTGCTATTAGGCTTCTGCTATGTTTTGTGTTTTTTGAGCCGCTTTTTGTGTTTGTATTGAATGTGTTTATTTGGTTGTATCTGTTGTTTTGGGATTGTATTGTATTTTTCAGGTTTGGTTTTTGATGCTTTTTTTTGTTTGTGTTGTTTGTTTGATTCTTTTGTTTTTGTTAAAGGTTGTTTCTGATGGCTAAATGAACAAACGTTCAGTTGGTAGGAACTAAATAAATATATGTTCAGTAAAAAGAAAAGGTTTATATACAAATAGTCAATATTCATCAGATTAATTGAATAAGAGGTGGTCAGTGTGACAATTCCAAAAACAACAACCATTGAATGGATCGACATAGGTGTAAAGGGACTGACAGATTTCATTCCTGGACTGCCAAAAGGCGATGCAATACTGATCCGAGGTGAACCAGGTACTGGAAAAACAATCTGCTGTCTACAATTCCTTCATAAAGGAGCAGAACAAGGCGAAAAATGCCTATACATTACTACAGAAGAAACCCCTGAATCAGTAATGAGAACTGGAGCAGAACTCTGGCCCGACTTCCCCGACATGATCAGAGACGGAAGAATACAGGTCATCAACATGTCCATAAGCGCAGAATACTCCAGCGAATTCGGCATACTTGACAAAGCAGAAGCAATGACTATTGCCGAAAAAGGTTTTGCTGCACAACCCAAAGCAACCAGAATTGTAATCGACTCCCTGTCTTCCCTTGAGCGGCGCCTGTCTGATTATGAGGAATTCCGAGAAGTCTTTATGAGGCTGCTACTGGAAACCAAACGCAAAGGAGCAACCGTAATGCTTACCGCCGAAGGTATCCCCCTGACTCCAGACATCACCGAATACCTTGTAGACCACTTGATTTACCTTGACTACCGAAAACAAGACAATGAATGGACACGCGTGTACATTCTCCGAAAGTCAAGAAGCGTACCTTTGAAGCCTCAGATACTCAAGCTAGACATCAAACCAGGCGGTCTATCAGTCGAAGAAACGCCATTCGCTCTGAATCCTGTGTGGTTCCAAAGCAAAATCTAAGCAATTTTGCTGCCCCTCACATCAGCTGTGAGGACTACCTTTTTTTCTTCCTTTTTTCAGAATCTATTATTGTTGTTGAGAATTAATTGTTGATCATATGTTTGTATCTACTTCTGTAAGTCTATTGGCTGTTGGATCTGAAGAAGAGAGCCTAACTGATTGTTTTCTTGTTGTTGATTTTTTTGCGGCGGAAAGTCTGGGGCTGTAGTGGTCAGCGTCCCAAGTTTGTTTTGGTGCTGGTTTCTGTTTTGAGTTTGTGGTCGGTTGTCTGTTCCCGCCCATTTTTGGTGGTTTTTTGGCTATGCATGAACGTGTATATTTTGTCTGTTGGTTGTTCTTGGGTTTGACAGGATTTTTAGGGATTTGTTTTTTGGTAGATATTTGTGTCTGGATTAATTGATTGAAACGCTTTCATGTTGTGGTTTTCCTTTTTGATACTATGTTGAACAAACGTTCAGAGTTTAAAGAGTAAGTAAATAAATGTTCAGTAAAAAGAAAACATTTATATACAAATAATCAATAATCAGCTGATTAATTGAATAAGAGGTGATTCAGTATGGCAATGCAGAAAACATCAAACATTGAATGGATCGACATCGGATTGGATGGTCTGGAAAACTTTATTCCTGGCATTCCAAAAGGTGACGCAATACTGGTGCGTGGTGAACCCGGCACAGGCAAAACAATCTGCTGTCTACAATTCCTTTACAAAGGCGCAAAACAAGGCGAAAAATGCCTATACATTACCACAGAAGAAACCCCCGAAACAGTAATGCGAACTGGAGGAGAACTCTGGTCCGACTTCCCTAAACTGATAAGAAACGGAACAATCAAAGTTGTCAACCTTTCAATCACTGCAAGCTACGCCAGCGAATACTGTCTTGTCGACAAAACAGAAGCCATGGACATCGTTACTAAGGGTCTGAAGGCACAACCTGATGCCTCAAGAATTGTAATCGACTCGCTGTCTTCACTTGCTAGGCGGTTATCTGACTCTGAAGAATTCCGCAAAGTCTTCATGAAAATATTGATGGAAACCAAAGGTCGAGGAGCAACAACCCTCTTCAGTGCTGAAGGAATTCCCGCAACTCCAGGAATCACCGAATACCTTGTAGACCACTTGATTTACCTTGACTACCGGAAACACGACGTGGTCTGGACACGCGTTTTCCTTCTACGGAAGGCACGAAGCGTACCCATGAAACCCCAAGTACTAAAACTGAACATCAAAGCAGGCGGACTGTCAGTTGAAGAGATACCATTCTCGCTGAAGCCTGTTTGGTTCGGCAGTGAATAGGAAGGTGATGAATGATGACATTAACTCAAGCAATAATGACATTGGATCCAGCAACTGAAGCATGGGCAGCGTTCCAGCAGAACTTCTTCGTAGGATGGGCACCCGTAGCCATCTTCATCATGGCAACTGCAGGTTTCGCCCTGTTCTATGCAGGAATGGTTCGCAAAAAGAACGTCACCCACACAATACTTCAAATCAACGTAGGATGGACACTAGCCTTTGTGGTCTACTTCCTCATCGGCTTCCCCCTTGCCTACTATGTATCGGCTCCCGTATTCGGGTTACCACAGTTCGTTCCCACAATAGCTAACCCCTTGCCACCATTGCTGTCTGAAACAGGCGCTTATGGCATAGCCGCAAGCCCCTCTGGTCTCGGTGACCTGGCAACATGGTTCAAAATGGCGATGTTCGCTATCACTGTCGTTGGTATCGTTCCCGGAGGCATGGCAGAACGTGACAAGTTCTGGGGCTGGATACTCGCTTCAGCAGGCATAGCAGGTTTCATCTATCCCGTAGTTGAACACTGGGTTTGGGGTGGAGGCTGGCTATCTGAACTTGGTTTCATAGATTACGCAGGTTCAGGTGTAGTCCACCTTGTTGGAGGAACACTTGCCTTAACAGGTGCATACGTGATTGGTCCAAGGATAGGAAAGTTCGTCGGAGACAAGAAAATGCCGAGAACGTTCTTTGGACATAGCATTCCATTGTCTGTGCTCGGTGCATGGCTATTGGCCTTCGGGTGGTTCGGCTTCAACGTCGGCTCAAGCGTAGCAGCAGACCCAATGACAATCAACGTAGAACTAGCATGGGTCTCACTGACAACAGCAATGTGCATGGCTGGAGGCATGTTCGGCGCAGCAATTACCTCAAGGGGTCACGTGCTAACAAGCATGGTCGGCTTGCTTGCAGGAGCTGTCGCAATATGTTCCGGAGCCGCAATCGTTCATCCGCTAGCAGGATTCGTAATCGGCATAATTGCGGGAGTAATCACAACCTTCACAATGGGATTCATGGAGCACAAGCTACACGTCGACGATGCCTTGGGATGCTTCCCTGTCCACGCGGCATGTGGTATCTGGGGACTACTCGCAACAGGAATATTCGGTGGAACTGCTATTGGAGCACATCCAATCTATGGATTTGCAGACATTGGAACATGGGTCGGCCAAATCGGAATACAGGCAATTGGTGCAATAGCAATACTCGCCTGGGCGGGTGCAATGGGTCTGATAATGTTCAGTGCATTGAAGAAACTTAACCTGCTAAGGGCAACAAGGGACGAAGAACTATACGGACTGGACATAGCAATCCACAAGACGCTAGCATACCCTGAAGACATGATGGACGACAAATAAACTCCATAGCGCCACAGCGGCGCAACCCTTTTTCTTCTTTTTTTCCAGTATTTTTTCTTGAAAGCATTTTTCCGAAGGTCTTAAATATTATTTTAATGATGCTAAACTTCAATCTGGTGAGTTGATAATCCTTTGGTCTCTCAATCAGCTAGAAGTAAACTGAAAATCGTCTTTTTTGTTAACGTGATTATTGTGGCTATTGCTGTTCCCAGTTACTTCTATGCTGGGTCACAAATTCCAGATCCTGCCAGTTTCCAAGTGACTGATTTGGTTCTTGATTCTGATTTGATTCAAGTTGGTGATTCGGTGCAGCTGTCTGTTAATGTGACTAATCTTGGAGACCAGATGGGTAACCATTCTATAACTCTCACAATTGACGGTGAACCAATAACAACTAAAACGGTTCAGCTTTCAGGGTCAGAAAGCGTAACAGTGGATTTTGATGCCACAATAATGACTGAAGGCAATCACACTGTCCAAGTGGCAGATTTAACCGCTTCATTTGAGGCTACGTTAGATGCGCCAGCCAAACCTGCCAAAATGCAAGTAACTGATTTGGGTGTCAGCCGAGCCATTGCTGAGGCTGGAGAAACCATAGTTGTTTCAGCTACGGTAACCAACATTGGAGACGAGGGCGGCAGTTTTGATTTGGACCTTTTTGTCAATGACGAAAAACGGGAAA
This sequence comes from Candidatus Bathyarchaeum sp., assembly GCA_003096255.1. The sequence continues at coordinate 10,309 of PIXS01000021.1, forward strand.
CCAAAAGCATCCAGCTTGACAGTAAAGAAACCACAACCGTACAATTCAATGTCACTGAAGAAGCTGAAGGAACTTACGTGGTTAAAGTGGGAGATTTAACTGAATCATTCGAAATCAGTTCTAATGCGCAGCCTGCTAAACCCGCCGAGTTCCAAGTAACCGACTTAACCATTAATCCTTCCTCGGTCATGGCTGGCGAAAGTGTAGCAATTTCAGTTAAGGTAACTAATGTTGGAGAGGAAACAGGAACCTACAGTGTGAACCTCAAAATTGACGGCACAACAGCAGACACAAGAAGTGTCACATTGTCTGGCGCCGCAACCCAACTTATAGAATTTAGTGTAACTGAAACAACCGCTGGCACCCATACTGTTGAAGTAGACAACGAAACAGGCTCGTTTACTGTTGAAGCTCCTGTTGTTGCATCAGACAAAATCGACTTGCTGAGGGTTTTTGTGACTCCATATGAAGTAGCAGAGGGAGACACCGTAACCGTCAGAGTAAAAGCTAACAACATGGCAAACGAGGAAGCAGTCCTTGGTGCAAGGCTTCTTGTCGATGGCGAAGTTGCAGACACAAAAACATCTACTTTGCCTCCAGGCGAATCTGAAGAAGCCCTCCAATTCACTGTCACAGCGGGTCCAGCAAACGCTGAAACAGCAAAAGGTTACTCCATCGAGGTGATAAACCTCGGCAATCAAAGCGACAAACTAAAGGGCTATTACACAGTTGCCCCTGACGGCTTCCACACCTTCTCCCTTTCTACAAACGCTATTGGCATGAAATTCACTATTAACGGCGTAACTGAGCCAGCCCCCTACAGTAAACTCCTACCCGAAGGAACCTACACCATAACCATACCTGACGGTCTCGAAGGCGGAGGCACCTTCTGGAACTTCACCAACTGGATGGATGGACCAACAGACCTCACTAGAACCCTAACCCTAGACCGTCGGCTTTCTCTTATCGCCAATTTCATGAACTGCAAATCCTGCCCTTCACTATATGTTTGGGATGGAGCCGACTATGTGTACACAGCCGAAATATCCGACGGCACAGGCTACCTGGGAATTTTCGACTACTTCCGCGAAGACGGAAGTCTATCCTTCCTTTACAGTGTTCCATGGGACTACGTCAAGTTAGATGCGAGCATCTTACAACAGAACGATGGATACTACGACATGACCATCAGACAAAACTGGGACGAAATCTCCTACGTGGATTCCGCTACCTTAGTGATTGTGGAACACTCGCCTGACGTGGATGTGTATTCAACCAAAGCCACATACTTGTATGAGCCTGAAGGACAAGGAACAATCTATACTGTCAGCAAAAACCCTGATGCTCCCCTTTCCTGCGTCAACGGGACAGGACATGATGTTCTGCCCTTGATTTTGGAACGGGACGGAATCACCACTCTGGGCAATGAATTCATGTGGGACACGCTGGAACTAAATTTGGGTGACCTCTCTGGCGCAGAAGAAATCAAGCTTGTAGTGGCTGGAACAATACTCTACTCTACTGGCGAAGAGCAGGGTGCATGGGCTTGGAATTTCTCGAGTAAACCTGGTGAGCAGCCGTTTCCTCCTCCTTACATGGAAGTTAAGGATGCTGAGGGCAACTGGGTTCCAGTTCCAGATAATCGTCAGTTCCCGTTGCTTGATGTTACGCCCGATTGCTTTGTTGTGAACTTGACTGGAGTCTTTCCAACAGATGATTACTCCCTCAGGATACACACTTTCTTCAATACCAGATTCGATTACATAGGAGTGGACACAACATCGCAGCAGGATGTAACAATCAGGGAAGTAACCGTTTCCTCTGCTACACTGTCCCAAGCTTTCGATGCCCAATCCGCCTCAACAGGCAACTTCACCCGATACGGAGACGTAACCGAGCTCATGGGCGCCCCAGACGACATGTTTGTGATAATGCGCCAAGGCGACGAAATACGGATCATGTTCTCTGCTGATGTTGGCGCTGTTCCAGAAGGCATGGAACGTGACTTTTTCCTGTTTGCCAGTGTCTGGTTCAAAGTCGATGGTCTGCCTTATGTGCCCTTCACTGTTGACCCGTTGCCCTTCCATGACATGACCTGCTTCCCATATCCAGAAACAGAAGGCTACCCCTACGATGCAGCCCATCTAGCTTATCTCGCAGAATACAACACTAGAATAATAACTGGCCCATAAACTATGGAATCTGATTAGCTAAGGAGAAAAAAATGGAATGTGGGCGCTAATAACTCAAATACTGCTTGCAGTAATCGCTGGAGGACTGGTTTCTGCTGGAATACTGGCGATAATGATTTGGGTAAGGAACCTGACCCGAAAAATGAGCATCCTGCGCCTCTTTGTCCAAGTAGTAGCCACGGTTGCGGTTTTTGTTATACTGCTTTTCTATCCTCTTCCATGGAACCCAATACTTTCGGGCTTAGTTTTTTCCATAGCATTACGGCTAACTGCAGTATTCATTCTGATTATTGGCAGCACTCTCATTATTGGGCGCTTCTTCTGCGGCTGGCTCTGTCCCTATGCCTTGTATATGGACTTGATTACTCGCCTCAGAAAGGTGCTAAGGATACCGTACCTGAATCTTCCTGAAAAACTCAACAACTACCTCAACGTCCTGAGGTACCTGCTTTTGGGTGCCATGCTGGTTATGGCTCTTGTTTTAGGTCCCCTAAATCCCGACTTGTGGCGTTTCATTATAATGCTTATGGGTCCCTTCAAGTCTCTAATCATCGTTTTCTTGAGTCCCGTGGAACCATACATTACCCAAGTAGGCGATGCCTTAGGATTTCCTGTTTGGGGCACCAGCTTTCATGACCTCAGCGGAACAATACACTACTTCAACGGCGACGACCTCATTCTTATCACATGGATTGTTTTCTTTGTGTTCACTGCAGGCGCCTTCATGGTAAGACTGCTTTGGTGCCGATTCTGTCCAGTGGGTGTGACCCTTTCCATCCTAAACAGGTTCAAGGTCTTCAAGTGGGCGCCCCTCCTTCGCATACACAAGGTGGAAGAAAAGTGCACGAAATGTGGAATCTGCAAAAGAGTCTGCCCAACACAGGTCACTGAAGTTTACGATGAAAAGGGCGGAAATATCGCCTCCTCAAAGTGCATGCTTTGCATCAGGTGCGTAGAGATGTGCCCCTACGAAGACTGCCTAAAACTAGACTTTGCAGGCAAAACAATCTACAAATCGAAAAACTGGCTAGAACCAGAATAAACCGATTAGCTAGCCGCTGTCTTTTCAGACAAAGCCTTCAATGTCCCAGAGACGCCAGCCACATGAATGGCTCCCGCCTTTCCATCTATAACAGTGGTTGAAGCGATGGCAGCCCTAACCTGCTCAAGAGCCTTGTGGGAACAACGTATCACAATTTGTCCTTTCTCGGGAAGCTTTATCAGTTTCAGGTCTGCTTTGCTGGCACCGTATTCGCCAAAAAGCCTGTGGAGTGAAGCTTGAACCGCATCCAAAACTACCTGCTCATTAGGATGCTGTTCGCCTGCAACTGTTAGAGCTAAGTAGCGTCGTTTTTCTCGTTTAAGCACCTGCTTTCCTTCCTACAACATGTATTCCCGGAGCCACGTAATCTGGACTCAATTTCTTCCTGTTCTGCTCAACTATGCTCCATGGATTGTCTGACAGCGCCCCTAAGGCGGAGGGCAATTGCATGTCAAAGAGGGTTGTCAAGGCAGCGTAGTCGTGGGCTCCTCGCATGAGCAGTTCGTCTGTGGCGCCGCTGGAAACTGTGACTGGCACTTTGAACCGTGTTGCTGTTGCCACTTCCTTTCTTATGCGGGAAATGAGGCGAACTCGAGAAAAGCTTGTTAGCTGAAGCATGGGCGCCAGTTCGATTTCAAGGGATGCAAGAGCCTGTGACGCGAGTTCTGCTTCTGCTTCATCAAAGAATCTTTTACGGAGGCTTGTGACAGAAAACTGGAGTAAATCTACGCGCCTGTCTTTGGCTGCCTGTCTGGCAACGTCTTTTGTGTCGCATCTTACGGCTATGACCTCAAACTTTCTTCGATAACGGCGCAGACTCTGAAGAAGCTCGTTAGAGTTTCGGGGAGCAAAAGTCACTCTTGATGCAAAGTCTA
>PIXS01000022.1 GCA_003096255.1 Candidatus Bathyarchaeum sp.
TCCCGTATGTCGCTTCCAGAGAATCCGGCTGTAATTCGGGCAAACTCGTCCAAGTCCACTGTTCGGGACATATTCAGGTGTGCAGTGTATAGCTTGAGCATGTTTAGTCGGGCTGCGTGCTCGGGCAGGGGAACCATGATTCGTTTCTGGAACCTTCGTATGAAAGGCCAGTCTAGAGCCCATGGTTTGTTAGTGGCTCCGATAACGTACGCATGGATGTTCTTGCCCTTGTCCATAACACCGTCCATCTCTTTGAGAAACTGGTTACGAACACGAGTTTCGCCACCAACCTCATTTGAGTGCATACCAATCAGAGAATCCAACTCGTCAATGAACAGTATAGCGGGGCGCCCATTGCTTGCAGTTTTTCTGGCTTGGTTAAACAGTTGTGCAACATTCTTTTCAGCCTCGCCTAGCCACTTTGACATAATGGAGGCGGCGTCAACTGAAACGAAGGCTGCATCAATCTCGGTTGCAACAGCAGCTGCCAGCAAAGTCTTTCCACATCCAGGAGGACCGAAAAGAAGTATTCCTCGGGGCCAGCCTAACGGAAACAGGTCTGGTCTTTCAACAGGGTATACTATGGCTTCTTTGATGGCTTTTTTGGCGGTGTCTAGGCCCACAACTTGGTCCCAGTTTACGTTTGGTTTCTCTTGGAGCACGAGTTCATCGTAGCTTGCTTTTCCATCGTCTCCCTGGGCTGCTTCTGCTGGTGGTGGTTGATCACCCATCTCTACGGTTCTTTCTGACTGGGGCTGAACATGCTGAATCGGCTGTACGGGTCCGCCTCCTTGTAGAGCTTTGATGCGTTCCTGGTATGCTTGTGCACGTTGAATGTAAACAGAGTTAAGCCCATAATTTGGATACAACCTAACCAGTTTCAGAAGTGTTGAAATGCCTTTCTGGTACATTGTAATGGCCATCCCCTTTGACCCTTGTTTGTCAAGGCGGACAGCCTCCAAAGCATATTTCGTTGCTGCTTGTTCAAGTTCTTGTGAAGCATTCATGTGAGTCACGACGCAATCTTGATTTTGCCTTTCACACCCAGAGTTTCTAAAGCTTTTTCAATTTCGCCACATGCAACCTTCAATTCATTAGCGCACTCACCAATGTCAAGCTGGCCTGCACGTTTCTTTGCATACTCTAGGACGGACGCCTCTAGGTCCTCATTGACCGTCATGGCAATCCGTTTCACTTCCGTTTCTTTGAAGGCTACAAACTGCTGAGTTCTCCTTGGCTCAGAAACTTCTGAACATGAAGCAGTAAGGGCAACCATCTTTCTTACTTGTTGTGCCCGTTGGGGCTGAGGCTTTTCCATGACCGGGGCTGGAGCAGAGACTGGAGGCGTTGGAAGTTGTTCGGTCAGTTTTTCCTCCAAGAAATCGGCGACTTCCGCAAGGACTTCTTCGCCGCCTGGAGTCTTAACGTCCGTTGGCACTTCAAGTTTGTCGGAGTCGATTTTGGACATGGATATGACCTCGAATATGCTTTCGTTCACCCTTTCCATTTCGACAGCCATCTGAGGCATGAAGGTACTGAGGCTTTTTGTCACTGATTTTAGGTTTGTTAGAACTGGTTTCAAGTCCGAAAAGGCTGCGTTGAATTCTTTGAGAGTTTCTAGCCGTAAGATGATACGCTCTACAAGAATTTGAGTGTGGTAGATAACTTTGGTTAGTTTTCGTATTTCCGCAAGCTCGTTAGCAAAGATTGCTGCGCGTTCATTGTTTTTTTGTTGTAGAGCCGTTGCGCAGGTTTTGAATAGAATTTTGTCTCGTGTGGTAAGTTTGATGATGACTTGACCTAGTTTAAACTGTTGAGACTTTAGTTTCGGCACTGCCGTAACAATTATTTTGTCAAAATTTGGGGGGGTGCGGAAAGGGTTTTTGATGGAGTGTCCCTCACAGAACTAAAAGATTACGAACTGGGCTTGCTAGTGTTCCGCACATGGATAACTACGGGGGGTTCGGGAAGGTTGGAAGAAACAGGAGCAGGTGCTTCTGGAATTTGATTTGCTTCTGGAATCTCCTTTGGTTCTGGACTTCTTACAGGAGGAATAGGTACTTCTGGCAACTTTTTGGTTTGGTCTCCTAGAAGCAGGTTAGATAACTTGCTTTTCAGAACCTCTAAGTCGCTCTTTTCTGCGTTAACTCCTTTTAGTCCCCACTGTATTATGCCCAAAGCCTTCTCGTATGATTCACCATTTAATCTGCCGATTTCACGTTCAATCTCCAGATTGATCAATGCTGAGTGAAGCGAATGAATCTGTGTGTTGCAGCGTGTAATTTCAGTGTCGATTTCTTCTGTGAGTCCTTTGGCGTTATCCTTCAACTGATCTAAGGCACCTTCAAAAGTCCTGTGTAAATCATCATACATTTCAGGCGGAATCTTCTTCTTTTCCACAAGCTCATTTAATGCCCGGTCTTTTCTCCAGATCAGCGGAATTTCCTTGCATAGAGAGCTAGCTTTGAGTTTAAGTGTCGGCGAAATCACCAAGTCTCCGTTGTCAACTTTTATTTGGTCGCTGGAGTAGCTGAGGAATTCTCCGTCTCCGTGCTCAACAAAGATTCCGTCTATTCGACCTGTGGGCGTTACCTTGAATGAGGCTACTCGACCGATTTGCCTTCCATATTCATCCTTTATTTGTTTGCCAACAAAAAGAAAGGGGTTGGAAATGGATTTTGACACAGTGTCACCTCCTTATTTCCGTGTATATCCGTCTATTTTGCAGAGATGTTTTCTACTGCGAACTGGCTTCACCAAATGATGGGATGCCGGTAGGCAAGTCGGGGAATTTCTCTTTGACCTTTGCTTCTGCAACTGTAGCTGCTTCAGTTAGGATCTTCTGTGCGTCGTCGCCTGCTGTCTGGAAGTCGATGTTCATGCCAGTGTTGTAACCAGCGTCCATGATGATTCCGCTGAGTAGGTTTCCAATGCTGCCGATTTCGCGTTCTGCTTCTGGGAATACTGAAGACATTCCGGTCTTGACGCTTCGTAATACGCTGACTGCTGGAGCCAGAGTGCTGACTACGTCGCCAAGTTCTGAAACTGTGCTTAGTCTGAGAACGATCTGTTCTAGGGCGAGCCTAGCATGCATAATCATTTTTTCCATTTTTCGTATTTCAGCTAGTTCGTTGGCAAAGACGTTAGCGCGTGCCATGTCATGCTTTGTGTATGCATTAACGATTTTTGCGAAAATTGACTTGTCACGGTCTGAGAATCGGTCTGCTGCTTTGTCTAAGCGTTGAATCTGCATCTCCATTCTTTTTACGGCGTAATCTAGTCTTGGTTTCAAAGGACCTGGAGGGCGAACAGCGTCCTTAATTCTGTTGCTGAGAGGTGTCTCGTTGACTCCTTCTCCCCATTTTTTTGCGAATTTTTCTGACATTTTAATTTCCTCACGCAAGGAGGTGTGTTTAAAGCGTATTATTACGTTGTTAACATGCAACGATTATCTACAGATATACCAGACACAATATGCCCTATCTGACGCCGTTTTGAGCTTTAAATCTAGTATTGAAAGAGAGATGGGGCGGATATACGAAAATACACAGTTTTGTGTAAGTTAGACTCAAAAGCTCGAAGATTTAACAGTTAAAAGTAAGGTGAAAGGAATGGGTGACAGAATAAAAATCCTGGGAGCATTTGCCCTAATTGGTTTCATTGGCGGAATAGCAGCTAACCTCGGTTACCACACAGTATGGCCTTGGCTGGTAGCTACTTTCCCTCTACTGTTCGCTTCAGCAGAGTGGATCATATCCGGTCTAGTAGGTGCGCTGATAACTACATTCTTTGTAGTAATCTGGGTATATCTCAGCAGACCACAAGAATAAAAAAGGGAAAAACCCTCCCTACCCAATTTATTTGATGCCTCCCCGCATCTTTCGATAGCGGAAAGCAAAAACAAGGTATCCCCCCTAACGGGGATACTAAAACCAACAATTTCTTTATCTCAACACAATAAATCGCCAGAAGCAACTGTAATTTTTTGCTGCACTGAATTTTCTGAAAAAATACTGTTTTCAACAATGTACCTCTATTAGGCTCCAAATATGAAGAGGTCTGTTGATCGTTGTTTTTGGCAAGAAAGTTGGGTGTTTAGATTTTTGTTTTGTCTAGGACTTTTCTGAAGTTTCCGTGTTTTTTGCACTTGTATAGTCCTATGTGGAGTTGTAGTCTTTGGCCTTGTTTATCGGGTCGTCCTGCCATCTTCCATGTTTTTGTGGGTTCGTAGGCTTCGCCGCATTTGGGGCATTTAGCTATGTCGGCGCCAACTATCATGTAGTACATTCGGGTTCCGACAACTTTCATTCTGATGCTTCTTTGTCTTACCAAGTCATGTAGGAGGGTGGTGAAGTCTGCTATGGCGAAGGTTGACATGCGGCTTATTTCTGGTGTGCTGAAGTCTGTGTGGTAGTGGATTCCGCCCATTATTTCTTGAGAGGTGAATGCTCCTGTTTTTCTGTCGTTTAGGAAGGCGAGTATTTCGTCTTCTACTTTGCTGTGGAGTTTTCCTCTATCAAATTTTTGTTTTGCGATGGGCATGGGTTTTCCCGTTTTTTGGGTTTTTATCTAGTTTTTTGTCTGTGTATACATTAAAGGTTAACTGATAAATTAAGTCTTGTGGCTTAATAATTGAGATTATACGTAAAAACAAACCAAAAAACAACAAAAAACCAGCAAACAAACCACCCCCAACCGCAAAAGATAAAATAGACGAGACGGCTCTATACGAACCTGCGAGGACAAAACAAGATGCCAGTAGAAATCTTCGACGTAGACGAATTCATAAAAATTGCTGAGCGAGCAGAATACTGCAACATAAAACGCCTAGACAGAGAAGTCAAACTCAAACTACGAACCCCAAAAACACTCTTCACCCTAAAAGTCAACCCCACTAAAGCCGAAGAAATCGTCAAAAAACTAAGCTGCGAAATACGCGAAATATAGAAACCTTTTGCGCACGTAAACTGCCGGATGCAGTTAGACGTTTTCAAACATCCAATTGTAACAAATAATGAATGGAAATTATGAGAAGAGCAAATCAAATTGCTCCTTTCATTCTCAACGTTTCAGATTCCATCGGGCGTAAAACAGCAACTCCGTTGACAGCCAAAGCCCAATATACTTATTTATTCACAAATAACCGTATTCTCGGAAGAGTGATAATGCAAAAGCGCACATGGCTACTACCATACTTCATTCCCTTTGTTCTATTGGCGCTATGCATTGTGCCAGAAATCCCGAATGCCAACGCTGATTCCAGCACCACCGACTGGACCATGTTCCGTCATAATTTAGACCACACAGGCTATACAGCAGGTAATGGTTCAACTGATTCATTCAAACCTCTGTGGAACTTCACAGCGGGGGCTGCAGTGTGGTCTTCTCCTGCAGTCGCTCACGGATATGTTTTCGTAGGTTGTAGGGACGGCAATATTCTTTGTCTAAGGGCTTCAAACGGCGCAGGGGTATGGGGGTATCAAACAGGGAGCGTTATTGACTATTCGTCACCTGCTATTGCTAACGGTTATGTCTACATATGTTCAACTGACGGCTACGTCAACTGTGTGGACGTTGTTTATGGAATGCCGATGTGGAGGTCTGAAATTGGAGGTACATTGTGGTCTTCTCCTGCAGCTGCAGAAGGCCGTGTCTACGTAGGCTCCTCTGACCACAACGTGTATTGCCTTAACGGTTCAAACGGAACTGAAATATGGAAATACTCAACTTTGGACGCGGTACAGTCCTCACCGGCTATTTCAGATGGCATTGTGTACGTGGGTTCTACCGACAACCGTGTTTACGCCCTTAATGCATCTACAGGCAAAGAAATATGGCACAACTGCACTAGGGCAGCCATTACCTCATCGCCTAGTGTACACAATGGTTACGTTTACATAGGCTCCAACGACGGCTGTATTTACGCTTTCAATGCATTCACGGGCCACCAACTTTGGAAATATCAAACAGGAAACTCAGTGTTTTCTTCTCCTGCCGTCGCTTATGGATGCGTTTTTGTAGGTTCCGAAGACAATAACGTGTATTGTCTGAATGCTTCAACGGGAAAGAAAATCTGGCAAAGCCCCACAGGATATTTCGTCCGGTCTTCGCCTGCAGTTGCAGACGGCAACGTGTATGTAGGCTCTGAGGACTACTGCATCTACTGTTTTAATGCTTCTACAGGGGCAACGAAATGGAGTTATGCAACCGAAAATGCGGTATATTCGTCCCCTGCCATTGTAGACAATGTCTTGTACGTTGGTTCATGCGGCTCAAAGGTCTACGCCCTAGAGTTAGGCAACTCAATAGGTGAACCCGTTTCCTCAACTTCAAACAATTCACCAATGTGGACCATGATTGTGTTTGACTTAGTTGCTTTTACAGTCGGGGCTGTGATCGTTTTCGTGGTTGTGCGCTACGTTTACTTGTCGATTCGGTCTAGAGAAACCGTTGAAGCAGAAAACGCTACAGGTCAAAACGTGTGTTGGTTTTCAAAGCATTGCGATGCCATTTATATTATGGTGATTCTGGTGTTTTCAATACAGTTCTTCGTTAATCTAGGTAACAGTCCTCTATGGATTGCCGATGAGCAAACGTACGCTCGATGGGCATATCATATGATTAGAACTGGAGATTATGTGACCCCTTGGGCTTACGGCGAAGTAGCAATCTGGATGGGTAAGCCTCCGCTCGTCATGTGGCTGATGTCTCTTTCATACCAAGTCTTCGGCGTTAACAACTTTGCTACAAGATTTTGGAGTCCAGTATTCGGTACCTTGTCTTTAATTCTTGTTTTCTACTTAGGGAAAGAACTTTTTAACCGGCATGTAGGGTTCATATCGGCGCTAGTTTCAGGTACGTTTGTAACTTTTTATTCATTTGCAAGACACGCAATGACAGATATGCCCCTTGTTTTCTTCAGTTTGGCTAGCATATACTTTCTGCTCTTAAGCGGAAAAAACAAAAATTCTAACAAGTATGCGGCTTTGAGCGGTCTATTTTTAGGCTTGGCATTCATGACAAAACAGGTTCAGGCTTTGTTGATTCCAGTAATCGCCTTTGCTTATCTTGTTACGACACAAAAGAGCCTTAAGTTTCTATTCACGAAACGGTTCACCCTGTTTTGGGGTGTTGCACTTCTGGTTTTTGCTCCTTGGCTGATTTACATGAATAACCGCTTCGGGGCAGAGTTTTGGCACTGGTTTTTAGTCTACAGCGTAATTGACCGAACTGTTGTTCCTCTGGAGGGTCACGTTGGAGGTCACCTTATCTATTTTAACTACCTAATCAACAACGAAATGCTGCCCTGGGTAGGCATCCTACCATTTGCAGTTGGGCTTTGTGTGTACAACGCTATTACTAAACACACAAAACAAGACATATTGCTCCTCGAATGGATAGTAATTGTACTGACGATTTTAACTTTTGTCCAGACAAAAATCTACTGGTACATTATACCTGTCCTTCCAGCATTCGCTATCGCCATAGGCAATCTTCTATATCTGTTCTTCAAGAAAATTCAGGCTCGCATAAGAGAGAATGTGAACGTAAAAATTTTGGTGCGGGATTAAGATTTAATCCAACCATAAACTGAAGCAACCACACCCAAACTACATCCTAAAATTCAACCCCACAAAAGCCGAAGAAATCGTCAAAAAACTAAGCTGCGAAATATAGCCCAATTCTTTAAGAATTTCGCATAGTGAATTATTCTATAATAAGGTACCTTATCCTCTTATTAGCCAGATTTTTCTCTGTTGGACATAATCAATAAAACAAAGGCTGAAAAAAAATGAAAACAAAAACCATAATTCCTGTGTTTTTACTCGCTTTCTTTGTGTTATCGTTGAGTGTCAGCACAGTCTTCGCATGCAACAGAAACTATGGAAACAGCTGTTACACAGGTCGGAGTTACAGACCAACACACTCCTGTTTTCATAACCGCTTTATGTTCTGGTTCAGATGGATGTTCAGACAACCAATTTGCCCACCTGTTACATGCAATCCAACAGGAATGATCAAAGGAGAAGTTTACGTAAGCTACTGTTCTGGTGACCCAAACTGGGTTAAAGAAACAATTCTTTATCCATACGGCTGGGAAATTACGTTAACGGGAACAGAATGCAGTGGCGTCACATACACCAAAACTGTGACTACTGACGCAAATGGATATTACGAATTCACAGGACTCAAAGACGGCACTTACACCATTGAAGAAGAACTGAGAACAGGCTATGTCTTGGATCAAGATTATTCAGGAAACACTCAATCCAGAACAGTAACAATAACGAACGGCGAAGTAATAACAGAGAACTTCTACAACTGGTACGAACTAGGCCACGGAATACCAAGCCCATAACAGCTCTACTGACATCACAACACAACACCACTTTTTCTTTTTTTATTATAAAAAATCAATTTACAAACATGCAGAGAAAACCCTGTAAGGTGCAAGATACACGAAATCTAAGTATTCTAGAAGTCTTGATTTATTCACGTTTTTTCAGTTTTGCCAGAAGAGGCAGAGCCAACACGATTAAGATCCAGCCAGCAGTAATCTTAAGACCATAATCAATGTTGAATAATACTTGTGTCCCTGTGATGAACCCATAAGTCCCTTCAACAAATACTAGCGCACTAAAGACTAAAGCCAGAATACCTGCGAAAGAATCACCCACATTCATAAAAAACGGTTTGATTAGTTGCTATAAAAGACTTGTTCAACACATTTTTTTCTCCCTCGTCTGTGCAGAAGCTTAGAAGTTGTCGTTGCTTTTTGTCATTCTTGTTAGTATTATTACGCAAATTATGAGGGTTAACATTGCAATGAGTCTTCCCAGATAACGATTTGATACATCAAAAGGAACATCCACTAGAATAAAGAAAAAGCTAAAAAGAAACACAACTAGCAACAGCAAAAAAACAAGTTTCAGTCTGAAGGACAAATTGGTTCTACCCAAATAATGCTGCATTAACAGATAGCGTTTTGGTTTAGATTTTTTTTCGTTTGCGGTTGTTTATCATTTTCAGGAAGTCGTCTATTTCCATTGCGGGCATGCTCATGAGTTCTACTGTTCCCCGGGCACCTAATTCTATGGAAACTCGCGTGATTACATCATTGTTTGGCGCCTCAACTATGTTCAGGAAATCGTACGGTCCCAGCAGAGAATATTGTCTAAGGACTTTGGCACCCCAAGCCTCTAGTTCCTTATTCACTTCTTTTAGCCGCTCAGGCTTTTCCCGGATGGTTTTTCTTCCGTCACAAGTAAGCTTCGACAACAGAACATATGTTTGCACAACCAAACCCCACAAAATATTCTGTAGCTCTGCAGATAAGAAACTTGTCATCCCAGAACACAAAAAAAGAATCGGTTGAGATTTGTTTACGCTATTAAGCAGGTCGCATACGTATTCGCATGGGAATAATCTTGATGCTCGTAGACAATGTCGATGTTAAGACCCTTTTGATTCAACATGAAACGGGCGAAATTCCAGATTTCAAGACACTCTTCATCAGGTTCCCAAAACCAGATTTTATCCTTGACACTTCTCATTCCGTATCCATAGTTTTCAGGCAAAACAAGAACATTCTCGGGGTTTAGCGAATTCTGAGTTGTTCTTGGCATTGATTCTATTAATTCCCATGTTCTTTTAAGGGCTTCAAAATGGGAATCAATGAGTGTTCCATAGAGATTGCCTTCAATCGTGGGATAGTTGAAGAGCACTATGTATTTTGCTCCAGACTCAAGGGCTGTCTGCATTTGCATGAATATCTCTTCTCCCGTATCCAAGTAAGGAGGCTGCTCATACTTCCAAGTAATGATTGCACCCCAGTCCTTGTTTTGGAGTTGTGCAGCCCCTCTTACTAGAGCAATTTCTTGAGCAACACTGTTGTTCCATCCAAACTCCGCAAACACAACATCGTAGCCTCCAAGATAATCAAACCAGTACAAAGCATAATCAGAAGTGAAAGATGTTATCGAACGATCAGTTAACTCGCTAAGCCTCAGATTACCTATAACATAATTGACGTATCCTTCTGCTGCATCAGCATAATCCCGACTAACTGTATGGTTTGAGGACTCTTCTAAGTAAGTTGACACCTCTTTGTACCAGTCTGGCCATAGCTGCTCAGCCCGACGAAAAACTATTGACCAGTTCCCGTCAAGTTGGATACCTCCGGGTTCATCATAAAAATAAACACCTAAGAAACTGTCACCCCAACGTTCTTTAGCATAGTTTAGCCATGGAAGCTGCCATGGACAATCAGGATCAAACCACCCAAAAAACACGATAACATCTAAACCAGCGTCTACAGCATAATCACAGATTATGTTTGTAGCTGTTTCATTCTTACTTACAGGCCCTGACTGCAACACCAAAAGGTTAGTGTAATCTTTTGTTTTGTCAATCAACAACTTTGCATCGGCATCTGTGTCACCACAAA
>PIXS01000023.1 GCA_003096255.1 Candidatus Bathyarchaeum sp.
AAGTCGATTGTACCGTTTAATTTGTGACTAGAACAAGTGAAACTATTTTATTGTCGATTATCTATCGTGTTGTGGTCATAGCGTTGAATCTGACGGAACGAGTCCAGAATCTTGAGTATGCAATTCGCGACGTTGTAGGTAACGCTAGGCAAATGGAGAAAAAAGGAAAAGAAGTAATTTACCTTAACATCGGCGATCCATTACAGTTTGATTTTGACACTCCTGAACACATTAAAGATGCGCTGATTCAAGCAATTAAGGAAGGATTAAACGCTTATTCTGCTTCAGAAGGAATGCCAGAACTAAGAGACGCCATCTGTGAGAAAGAAAAAAAGGTTGGTGGCTTTGATGTTCTGCCTGAAAATGTTATAGTTTCTAATGGTGTTTCTGAAGCAATACAAATGGTTCTTGGTGCATTAGTTGAAAACAGAGATGAGATTTTAGTTCCTGGGCCTGCTTATCCGCCTTACATATCGTATACTGAATTCTTTGGAGGCAAAGCAGTTCAGTACCGGACTTCGGAAGAGAATGGATGGCAACCTGACTTAGATGACGTTCGAGCAAAACTGACTGACAAAACCCGAGCACTTGTTATCATTAACCCTAACAACCCTTGCGGAGCATTGTATGACCGCAAAACCGTCAAAGCGATGGTGGATTTGGCAGGAGAACATGAAATACCTCTGATATCTGACGAGATTTATGACCAGATTGCGTATGGTGAACTTGTTAGCACCGCAAGTGTTGCAAAAGATGTGCCGGTTATTGGGCTTAATGGCTTCTCAAAAATATATTTGATGACTGGATGGCGGCTGGGTTACATTTACTTTACTGGTCAAGATGAACAAATGCTCGCAGAGTTACGGGAGCACATAACCAAAGAAGCTAGAATAAGACTCTCTGCAAATACTCCTGTTCAGAAAGCGGCAGTTGCAGCATTAAAAGGACCCCAAACCCACATCTCTGATTTAGTACAGAAACTTCAAAAGCGCAGAGACTTTTCTTACAAACGGCTCAATGAAATAAACGGAATCAGCTGTACAGAACCCAAAGGCGCATTCTATTTCTTCCCAAAAGTTAACGGAGTCGGCACAACGTGGAACAACGACCTAGAATTTGTCCGTGACCTACTAGAAAACACTGGCCTTGTTTTTGTCCACGGATCAGGATTTGGGTCAACTTATGGTTCGGGACACTTTAGAGGAGTGTTTCTGCCCCCAGTAGAAACCTTGGAAAAAGCATTTGACAAGCTGGACAGTTTCATGTCCTCAAAATCCCAATAACCTTGTTAGATAATTAGCTGGTTGACCTGTTTTACGTATTTGTCAGCGTCAAATTTGCGCTTCAAACCCTTTGCGTTCATGTAACGTATTTTGCCAAAAATTGACCTTTCTTTCCACGGGCGGTCATGTTTGCCAAAACACCAAGCAACGCCAGCGAAGCCATTTGGGTCTCTTCCATCTAGTTCGTATTTGTTGTTTAGATAAATCGTGTAGCTGTATGCTTCTTGCGGGGTTTTAGTCCACTCAATGATTTTCTTTCCCCAGTACATCCGCATGTAACCGTGCATTTTTCCTGTAGCTTTCATCTGGTTTTGAGCTGCGTTCCAGTACGGGTCATGAGTTTTGGCGTTTTCAAACCCATCTCTTGAGTAAATGTATTCGCGGGGGTCTTTACTGTGTTCGTTCAAGCTCTTTTTGGTCCACTCTGCAAGGCTATCAAAGGAATCGTAGTTCTTGTTATAGAAAACGAAGTTGAATGCCAATTCTCTTCTTACAACCAGTTCTTCTAGGTAAGTGTCAATGCTTGGGCTGTTTGTTTCTAAAATCTTCAAAGCAACATAAACTGGTGATATTTGCCCGAAATGAAGGTATGGACTCATGTTTGAAAGAACCTGTTTTGTTGGGTCGTTTTTTTGGTCAACGTAGTTGTCAAGTTTTGCTTCTATAAATGTCTCAAGATGTTGTTTTGCTTCAGAAGTGCCGCCCTTAAATGTTTCAACTTTTTTGACACTTTCGTCAATTTTAAGTTTCGAAACGGCTTTGTCTACATCGCTGATTTCAAACGATGAAAAGTCTTTTTTAATTTTTTTTCTTTTTAGGTTGTTTTTTTCTCCCAGAACTAGAAATTCTGTGACCTGTTTCTTTATTTTTGGTCTAAAAGTAGCTGCACTGTATTCTTCTTTTGGAGATGCTACTTCAACTGGAACTACAACGTTGCACTCTATTTGTACTAATGGACAAGAGATGTTTTCTGCAACGTAACTTCGCCATTGCCTCTCGGTTTTTATGTAACCTCTGTCGACTACGACAATGGATGCGTGTTTTGCGAGCTTTGTAACTCCAACTTCTGGAGAAACATTCTGAATTACAAATTGAATCTCCCTTTGTTCCAGAGATTGCTGTACTTCTTTTAGTCCTTCGAGCATGAAATGGTAGTGTCTTTGGTTTGCTTCTGGGTAACTGTTCGTAATTCCAAAATAAACAAGCAGTGGCTTGTCTAGTTTGTTTGCTTCTATTATTGCATATTCTAGTGCTTGGTTGTGTTCGGCTCTTTGACTTGCTTGCATCCAGTAAACAACAAAATCTCCTTCTCGTAGCTGTTTATCATTTAGAACCTTGACTCTTTTTTCTTCAATTGCCGTTAGCTGTCCTTGATGCATGTTTTTCACTACTAATTTAGCTTGGCTGTTTTTGCAGAAATTCTTGAAGGTTTGTCTTTCCAACCTTAAGTGTAGGAAATTTTTCGAGCAGTTGGTTAGCGATTTTTGCTAGAATAGTTTTCACTCCGTCTGTTTTTTCTACGTTTATTTCTGGATAAAGTCTTATTACCAGCCCATCTTCGCGTTTACCCAGTAAAACAAGAAAGCTTGCTTTATTTCCATCTTCAATTGCTAATGCTTCTACTAGAATTGAGGTTTCATCTTTGTTGATGTATTTGTCTGAAGTTTTCAGAATCGTTTTTTCTTCCCGAGTCATGAACGACTCAATCTTTTCAAAGACAATTCGTAACATAATTTCTCCAGTTAACACAACATGTGGCAAACCAGTTCCCCCTTAACCTGATAATCCGTTTACTACGGTTATGTCTACAAAATTAGTTGTGCATATTGTGTTATTTGTTTTTGTGTTGCTACTTTTTTCTGTTTGGGGTTTTTCTCCACGCGTCGGGTTGCTGGTACTTGACTTTCAGTGGGTCATTGGCAAACAATGAGTGAATGTATTCTTGGAACTCTTTATCAGAGCGTCTTTTGTCTGGCATCGTGTCTCACACAAATTTCTTTGTTTAGAGCAAATATACTGATTATTTCTTTGGGAGCATATTGAAAAAACCGAAATATTTCCAAATTTGATGTTTTTATTGAAAAATTGAGCAACTATAATAGGTA
>PIXS01000024.1 GCA_003096255.1 Candidatus Bathyarchaeum sp.
AATTTAATCGCTTATCCAAAAGGCATGAAGGGTCCGTAGCTTAGCAAGGAAGAGCATCTTGCGCCTAAAGCACCGGGCTTTTAACCCGGGGGTCAGGGGTTCAATTCCCCTCGGACCCGCCACCGTTACTCTAAACGTTTAGAATGTCTACTTGTTTTCCGATTTTTTCTTGCAAAGCCTTGTTGTATGCTATGTTTGCTGCAGCTGTGTCTTGTATTGCAAGGCCTGTAGACGAGAAAACTGTTATTTCTTCTTTAGATGTTCTGCCCGCTTTTAGTCCTGCAACAACTTCACAGATTTCGCTCCAGACATCTTCCTTTGAAATTAATCCTTCACCAAAGGGAACATTGATTTCGCCGCCGTGAACCCCCTGTTCCCAATCATCGATGACAATTTTTGACTTCAGAAGAATTGAAGGGTCAAGTTCCTGCTTGCCTGGAGCGTCTGCCCCAATGCAGTTAATGTGAGTGCCCTTGCTTATCCACTTTGCAAACACCAAAGGCTTTCTTGAAGGCGTAGCAGTTACAACCACGTCAACGTTTTGAACTGCCTCTTTCACGTTTTCCACAGAACAAAACTTTAGCTGAGGATATACAGTTGTCATCTCTTTGACGTATGCTTCTGAAGCTTTCTCGTTTATGTCCCAAACCTTAACCTCTAGAATGCTGTCAAAAACGCGTTGAAGCCCCATGAGTTGGGTTCTAGCTTGAGTTCCAGCACCTACAAAGCCAACAGTTTTTGGGTTGGGGTTAGCAAGATACTTGGCTGCTATTGCTCCGGCTGCTGCCGTTCGTAATGCGGTAATCCATGTTCCGCTCATTATTGCTTTGGGAAAACCAGTTTTGGGGTCAATAAGGGTTATTGTTGCCATGACTGTAGGCAACCCTTGTTTTCGGTTGTCAGGGTGTGAATTAACAACTTTTACAGTAGCAACATCAACGTCTTCGATGTATGCAGGCATGGTTCTTAGATCGCCGTTGTATTTTTTCATGAAAATGTACTGTTTAGGAGGCATCTGAGTTCTGTGTGTTGCTTTCATCTTGAAGGCTGACTCTACAGCTGCTATTGTTTCATCAATTGAAAGCACGTTTTTGATGTCTTCTTCAGATAAAACTAAGGTTTTAACTCGTTTCAGCCTCCTTCATTCAATTCTTTGTTCTGGTTCTGCTTTAATATTACTTGTTTAGTCGCCGTTTGTAACGCGTTCATTTTTTAGAATGCAGACCTTTGTATTGCGCTGTTTTTGGGCATTACTGCAAGTTTCATTAGGGGCTGCAAGGCTTTTTTTCCATGTTTCCACCTGTAATACAAAACATACGCAAGCATCGCCCCAAACTTAGCAGACCATTGAGTCCCATCCGCAAAAATCTCTATGTTACTCCCCCAGCAAGTGGCCAAAAGCTCCCACTGAACTGGAGTTAAATGCTTCAAATCCATGTGCCGTGACTCCTTTAGCATACACTCGTCTTCCGAAGTGAACAGAAGAGGCACATAAAACAGCTTGTTGCGTTTCAGTTTATCCACCAGCTCAAGGGTTGCTGTGGTGTCTTGGTTTGTGCGGACTCTTGGGTACCAATATTTTCTTAGCAGAAACCTTGGGATGATTGCTGTTGGAAATCCTCCAGTAAATGCTCTAAAGGGACTGAGCTTAAAGTCGCTCATGTCTGTCGCTGAGCCAGTTAATATTATGGGAACTCCTTGCGCTTGAGGTGCAACGCAGTTTTTCGTGCCCATAATGCGCGCATTTATCGTGCAACATTTAAGAGCTTTGCTGTGCTTTTTGTTCTTTGAGCTCCTGCTGGAGTATTGAAAGCAAAGTTAAATTTAAACGAGGAATTTGGGAGATAGACTTTCATGAAAACCGAAAGCTGGCTACAATGCATTATTCCAAGCTGTGGAAAAAAATACAGCATAACAGAAAGAAGAACAACCTGCGACTGCGGCGAACTCCTAGACGTAAAATACAAAGGAACCTTTCCCAAAAGCTTGCAAGAAACCTTTTCCACTCGTCTAAACCACAAACAGAACATCTTTAACGAAAGTGGAGTTTGGCGATATCGCGAGTTGCTTAACTTTGCACAAGTAAACACAGAAGACTACTCTGACTACAGCAAAAAGCTGGCCTCCTTAGACGGCGCAGAAGGACGAACAAAACCATTTCATTTAACGCGAGTAGCAAATTATGTTGGGCTTAAAACTGACAACTTTTGGCTACAGTTTGAGGGCGACAACCCAACTGGGTCTTTCAAGGACAACGGAATGGCGTCCGCTTTCACTCACGCGCGGATGGTTGGAGCGAAAAAAGTTGTTTGTGCGTCTACTGGTAACACTTCAAGTTCTGCTGCGGCGTTCGCTGCCAATGAACTAGACATGCAAGCTGTGATTCTTGTTGGTGAAGGAAAAATAGCCAAAGGTAAACTTGCTCAGTCTCTTGCTTATGGCGCTAAGGTTCTTCAAGTAAAAGGCGACTTCGACGTAGCAATGGCTATGGTTCAGGCTCTTTCAAAAGAGAGCGACATCTACGTGGTCAACTCGTTGAACTGTTTTAGGCTTGAAGGGCAAAAGACTATGATGTTCCGTGTTCTTGATTACTTGCGCTGGGAAGTCCCAGACTGGATTGTTTTCCCCGGTGGCAACCTGGGTAACACTTCAGCTTTTGGCAAAGCCTTCATGGAACTCTATGAGTACGGATGGATAAAAAAGAAGCCAAGAATGGCTGTTATTGTTGCTGAAGGTGCACCTACGCTGTCTGACCTGTACAACGAGCATGGTCTGAAGTGGAACGGTGGAAACATAGATAATGGCATCATAGACGACTACTACTCAGAGGTGGAACGGCTAGGAATCAAAGCCAAGACACGAGCCAGCGCCATAGAGATTCTAAAGCCTGTGAACCTTAAGAAAGCAATTCGGACACTGGAGTTCACTGACGGCGTTGTTACAACGGTGTCTGATGAAGCTATAATGGACGCCATGGCGATGGTGAGCAAGAACGGTTTTGGCTGTGAGCCTGCTTCTGCTGCTACGGTTGCGGGAACCAAAAAGTTGGTAGAACAAGGCGTAATTGGTTCAGATGATTCTGTGGTTGGAATCGCCACCGGTCATATCCTAAAGGACACATCTGCAATTGTTGATTACCACTTTAATCCTAAGAACAAGTTTGCAAATGTGCCGATTGTGGTTGAGCCAGACGTAAAACAGATTCTGAAACTTGCAGACAGCTAAACAAACTCCCTTTTTTTCGAGTTTGCTTTTTTGTGGACTTGTTAGACTGCTCCTAGAAAGCTCATTGCTTGGGCTACTATGAAGAACCAGAATATTGAGCTTGTGAGTTTTGAGCCAATTTTCCAGACTACTGCAAGTAGAATCCTTATGGTCATCATCTGGATCATTTGTTGAGAAGCGGCAATGCCTAGGTAGTTTAGGACGAAGCCTATGACGAACGTTACTCCGTCTCCTATACTCTGTAACCCTGCCATTATCTGGCCTAAGGCTTCAATTAGGCCTGGACTCAACATGTTCTTTTAACCCCTAAACTCTACCGTGAGGTTCAACTAAAACTAAGGG
>PIXS01000025.1 GCA_003096255.1 Candidatus Bathyarchaeum sp.
AACGTAGCATATTTCCGCTTCTCTAGCCAGAATGCACTCCGGATAAATGGTCATGCCCACCACATCCGCTTTCCACATCTGAAACAGTCTAGACTCTGCTCTAGTTGAAAACCGTGGACCTTCAATGCAGACGTATGTCCCATTTTCTTTAAGGTCCAATCCCTGTTTCTTTGCTGTTTTGATGAAGAATGGTCTAAGCTGTTCACAGAATGGGTCTGCCGCGGATATGTGACAAACTTGTCCTCCCTCATAGAATGTGTCTAACCGTTTTTTGGTCCTGTCAATAAACTGGTCTGGAACCACAAATGTTCCTGGACCATAATCTTCCCGCAGACTTCCCACTGCTGCTGAAGCGATTATTCTTTTGACGCCTAACTGTTTTAGCGCCCACACGTTAGCCCGATAGTTAACTCGGTGAGGTGGAATTGTGTGGTTTCTGCCATGCCGGGGAATAAACGCCACTTTGATGCCTTTGTACAGCCCAATGGAAACAAGGTCTGAGGTTTCACCAAACGGAGTGAAAACCTTAACATCTTTTACATCCTCAAAGCTCTCTTGATCATAGACTCCTGTCCCGCCTATAATTCCGATTTCCGCAGTTTCTGTCACAGCTCTACACTTCCATCTTATCTACGGTATATCCTCAGAATTCATTTAAAAATAATTCCGGCGCGTTCCGCGTTTTTACTGCAGCATCGTTCCCACTAGCAAGTTGGTTAGTGCTCTGCCTGAAAATAACGCGCCCAAGGACAAGAATACGTTGGCTAGTATGTTCAGAACAGCAAACTGGAGGCAGCGGTTATCCAGCAGGTTGCAGGTTTCAAGTGCAAACGATGACATGCTTGTTAGTGAGCCGCAGAAGCCTATTGACATGAACAGTGTATAGTTTGCGTCTAACTTCAGGAGAGGTGAAACAACAGTGAAGATGCCTAAAATGAAGCTTCCCACGATGTTGACTAGCAGAATGTTGATGGAAAGCCCGCCTAACACTATTGGAGCTTCAGTTAGTCTGTAACGTAGGAATGCTCCGACAACAGCACCGATCGCCAAGAAGACCAATTCAATTCCTTTCATAGTCCACAAGCCCCTTCATGTCAGTGATGGCGAAAAACATGTTAAAAGCAAGCAAATAAATGTTATTAACCGCTCAGAAGGAGCTTACAAAATTACGATTGAAAACCTGTTTTATATTATACTTCCAGCGTTCGAACCGCTATTTTGTGTCATATTATACGTAACAGTTATCTTTCTTCAGTCACAGTTACATTATTTGAGGTTCATGAGTTGACGAACACTCTCAAAATACTCATCGTTTATTACAGCCAAACTGGCAACACCGAAAAGATGGCACGGGCGATTGAAGAGGGAGCAAAATCTGTTGTGGGAATTGATGTGGAAGTAAAATATTTTGCTAGACCCGAGGAGCTGGCAGAGGCAGATGCGATAATTCTTGGGATGCCCACATACTATCATGACATAGGTATGGATATGAAGAGTCTCCTAGAGGGAGCATCTAACCAAGAGATAAGCCTGAAAGGCAAAGTGGGCGCAGCCTTCGGCTCCTACGGCTGGAGCGGAGAAGCCCCTAATATGATATTGGAGATTCTGAAGAACCGTTTTGAAATGGATGTCGTTGAGCCTGCTTTGCGGATAAAATATAATCCAGACAAGAAAGGTTTAGAAGAGTGCCGCAAACTGGGAAAAACTGTTGCTGAGAAAATTTTGAAGACAAGTTTGAGTTAGGAAGACAGTCTATCATCAATGCTTTTGTGTGCTATATATGCGGGGGTAGACGTAACACGTCAACCTGAGTCTATATAGATTCAATAGAGATAAATATACTATTTTAGAAAAATATTTAGATTAAGTTGAATATATTGAAAGTATATCTAATTTAAAGGGTAATATAAGGTGGACCTTTCAGCTCCGTGACAAATCACAGACAACATGTTTTTTTGCTTAGTTTCAAAAGTATATTGGAGGTGAAAAAATGAATGTGGATTATGAAGATAGATTTCAAGTCAATCCAAAAATAGTAATGGCTTTGGTCATAATTGTGGTGCTTGTAACAGCTTTCATCGCAGTCTTTTTCCTAACCATGTGGGTAAACGTGCCTGTAGGCAATGCCGTTGTAATGGTTGACCCCGTTGCCGGCAAAATCAGCGGGCCTGCCCTAGGTCCAACTTGGACAACCAAGGCTCCATGGGTCAACGCAGTCCAAATCAAAGTTGCTGTGGACACATTGGGAATGTGGGGTAGCGGAAGCGATCCTACTGCAGATTTTCCAACAGTGAAGAGCTTTTCAAAAGATCAGCTGGAGATGGAAATTGACATTATGATGAGGTGGAGGCTTGACGCTTCGAAGGTTAAGGACTTGTATGAGAATCTGCCCCAGAAGAACTGGAAAAACGCCATTATAGCATCTATTGCGAGAGAACAGGTCAGGATAGTTACGAAGGACTTTAACACGATTGAAACGATTGAACAGAGAGATTTTGTGGCTCAAACCATGCGGGATGCAATCTGGAACAAAATTAGCTCATCAGCTCCTCTCGCTGGCGCGATTACAGACTTTGAGTTTGAACTCAGAAACATAGGATACCCAGCAAGATACACGTCATCAATTGAAGACAAACTGGTTGCAGAACAACAAAAGATTCAAGCAGACTTTGAACGCCAAATAGTAGTCATTAACGCCACTGCAACCACTGAAAAAATAACTATTGAGGCAGCAGCCAGAGCAAACGCAACAGTTATCGAGGCAACTGCGACAAGAGAGGCTATAGAGCTTGTTCTTGAGGCTGCAGGAGTGGATTCAAGTAACGAAACTAGAGTTGCAGAACTTTACCTTGTGGTGCAAACTCTCAAGCAGATAGCGCCGGACATTGACATGCTGATAATGGCTCCTGACGGAACACCCATACTACTGCCTTCACCATCTGGCTAAAAAAGTAGCCAGCAACTCCCCTTTTTCTCAACTTTTTCTTAGATAAGATATCAACAGTTAGTAGTACCTGATGACTTTTTTATCAGTT
>PIXS01000026.1 GCA_003096255.1 Candidatus Bathyarchaeum sp.
CAATGAAAAAGTTTGAGAATATGTTAGGTGCTCCGGCCGGGATTCGAACCCGGGTCTTCGGCTCGAAAGACCGAAATACATAACCTGACTATACTACCGGAGCCTAGATAGGGCATCAACCACATAAACAAACTTACGTTTTAAGTTTTCTGCAACTAGAACGATATTTTGGCAGAAGAAGGAGTCCCGCCGATCACTTTGGTTGCGGCATCACTCACTTTGTCAACGTATTTTTCGTCAGTGTAGACTCTAAGGATGTTAATGAAGCCCTTAAGAACATCAAAAACCGAAGAAATGTCACTTAACCGCAAAGGAATCTTCTCTCCTGCCCGCGTCTTCTGGAAAACAGGAATCTCCATGGGCTCAAGCAGGTCAGAATGATGATACGGCACAGAAGGCACAGTCGGCACATCAATCACAATAGCCTGCGGATCAACTCCCGCCTCAGACGCAATCTTGTTTCTCACCTGCTCCCTGACCTCTTCGACACTAAAGATGCTTGTGACCATCTTCTCTTTTACATGAAATGTTCTGTCATACGCGCACTTGAGGAGCTTACGCCGCTCCAAATCCGCCATAATAGCACTCGACTTTTTACATTCCCGCAGTTTGGTCCAAACCGTGTAATCAGTCAAGGCAAGATAATCTTCAGGGGAATCAAACGCCACTAACCCAAGTTCATCTTTTGCTGCTTCCATGGCAGTGGCAAGCATTATCTGAGCAGCCCTGCCAACACGATGGAAGTAGATGCTTCTGAATGATTCGAGCCTAGCCAAAACAAATGACTCAAGAGCCGACAGTGCGCCCACGTCAACGGCAAGGTTTTCGCCAAGAACATCCAGCATGTGAATGAGCCTGAAGATGTCAACATACCCGTATTCTGCGCCAGTATGATACGTGTCCCTTACCACAAAATCAAGTTTGTCAATATCAACGGCGCTCTGGATAATCTGATCCAAAAACGCTTTTCCGGGCTTCCGCAGCTCCCCAACAGCAAGTTTTGCAACATCATCTGGGCTACATCCAACATCAGTGATGATGTCATGGAGTTCAGATTCCTGTATAAGCCACCGGGTCATGTCCTCGTGGGTTCTGTTCAGGAACTTTACTAGCAGATGCTCAAAAATGTGAGAGAATGGACCATGACCCACATCGTGAAGAAGAGAAGCCATTCTGACTATCTGAATTTCGTCCTCAGAAAGAAGCAAAGAGAGATTCTGGTTTTCGGACAGTTTGCCTGCAAGGTGCATGACGCCGATGCAGTGCTCGAAGCGGGTGTGGTTTGCTCCCGGATACACAAACTCTGACCCCGCAAGCTGCCGTAGCCGATGAAGCCTCTGGACAGGGTAAGAGTCAATAAGATTCTTTTCTGCTTCGGTAATGTAGACGTAGCCGTGAACTGGGTCTTTGATCTCCCCCCAATACCGCTTCAAATGGGAACAGCTCTCCTTTGCCCTATCGTCATGAGCATCATTATTTAAGGTAATCGTTCATTAACAGGGAGTAGAGGCTGAGCAACACAGTGAACAAACAGGGAACATTCATCTGCATCGAAGGCTTGGACGGAAGCGGAAAAACCACTCACGCCCACAGGCTTGTAAGAAACCTGCAACAACGTGGATTCGACGCCGTATACACCACAGAACCCAGCACAGGAGAACTCGGAACATTCATACGGGGAACCATTCTGGAAGGAAAAAAGCGGATTCCAAGAGTAGTAGAGGCTCTTCTTTTTGCGGTTGACCGCGTCGAGCACTTTGAGAAGGACGTGAAGCCAGCCCTAAAAGAAGGAAAAGTTGTGGTTTCGGACAGGTGCGTCTACTCGTCGCTTGCGTATCAAGGCGCGGCTGGGCTTGACCTAGAGTGGATCGAAGAAATTAACAGGTATGCTCTGCCACCAGACTTGGCGTTATACATTGATGTGCCGCCCGAGGTTGTGGTGAAACGTATAAGACGAAAGAAGTCGGTTATGGAACGGCTTGAGACCCAACGGAAAGTACAAAAGGTTTACATGAAGTTCGTGGAAAGCGGCAAACTCGTGCCCCTTGATGGTGACAAAAAAAAGGGCGAAGTAGAAAAAAACATTCTAGATATGACCCTAGAGTTTCTGGATAACCCCAAAGCCTCCGCCTAAACTATGTATCCGTGATTCGGTTTTTCTAAGTCCTTGATGAGTTCCATAGGCTGCTTAGGCACATTTAACCCATGCAGTGGAACTCCTTTGAGGAGAGCCCACGGAGTCTTTTCAGCCAACTCCGTAACTATGTGATCTTCGCCGAAACACTGTTTTGAGATGTCATAAACTAGGGAACGGACCTCAGCCTCTGAAACGTGTCCCAGCGCATGCAGGTACTCGTGTGTTAGTATGCTGTAAACGAAGGCGTTGACTAGTTTCTTCGATTTTGTTACGGTTTCGACGATGTTGACTAGGCTCCGATTTAGAACTATGTTGTTTGTGCCCAGCTGATGGTATGCACCCAAATGTAGAGGCAGATCATCCAAGAAAAGCAACATGCCCTTTCTGTGTTTACCTAAAGAAGCTTTGACGGTGTCCTTAACTATCTCCCAGACTCCTCTGAAGCCTTCTGCATCATCAATCAGTGAACAGTAGCGTTTAATGTCTGGCAGCTCTTTTTCTTGCTCTGGCTTTTCGTCTCTCATGAGACGACTTGGCTTGAATTCCGAAAACAATCGAGGTATGTTCATTATTACCTTCTAGTAACTTCTTCTTATTTATACCTATCACTTTTCAGAACTAGCACATTACATCTCAAGAGGCTGATAACCAACCACTCCTGTCCGCTGACCCCTAGACCTGTGCGCCCTAAACAGCTTAAACCCAAGGAAAAAGCAGACCAACACAAGGACTGCACTGACCCAGAAAGCCACATTTAACCCCGCAAACTCGGCAATTAAACCTGCGATAAGAGGACCCGGAATTCGGGCAATGCTTCCCACAGACTGTGCAATGCCTAGCATGCCGCCTTGTTCATCCGCTGGGGTTCTCTTTGAGATGAAGCTGGGCAGAACCGTATTCAATGTGCCGATGCCAGAAGAGATTAAGTTAATGGAACCGAAAAAGACGAAGACGCTGGGATACATGGGCATACAGAACATGCCAAGCGCCATTAGCAGAGAGCCAAAAACAAGCAGGTTCTCTTCGCCCCACCGTGCAGTCAGTCTTCCAATCAGGATGCCTTGAAGAACAATCTGTACCACTCCAACATACATGAAAAAGTAGGACATCTCAAGTTCCCCAAATCCAAAAAAGGATATGCCCAGCAGCGGCACTATAACGGGTATTGCTGAAAACGCAAAAGTTATGATGAAAAGAATCACGAAAACTGCGCCCATCAACGGTTTTGTTAGAGCAGAGCCAAGCCTGCGCCAATAGCCATCAGAACTTGTTTGGATGCTTGAGCCGAGCCTGCCGTTTGACTCGGGCAAGAAAAAGAATGCAAACAGAAGGTTTACTCCAGTTAACGCAGCGGCTGCGAAACCTAGCGTTGACAGCCCGTAGACGCTCAGGAAGCCTCCTATTGCGGGTCCTATTATGAATCCTGCGCCATGCGCTGCGCCCACTTTGCCCATTCCTTTTGCGCGGTCTTTTTCGGTGGTTATGTCAGAGATGTAGGCTTGGGCTACTGAAGATTCTGTAGCCATCCCCGCGGTTATTCGGGACAAAAGAAGCAGAGGAAACGAGTTTGCTAGAGCAAAGAGAATGAAGCTTATGACAGAAGAGAAAAGGGATATGAGAATGACGGGTCTTCTTCCAACCTTGTCTGATATGCGCCCGAGGATAGGTGAAAAAATGAATTGCATCAACGAAAATGAGCCTATGAGAATTCCTAGAGCTAAGGCTCCTGCGCCAACAGTTTCTGGATGAAAGGGCAGGACAGGGATGACCATGCCAAACCCGATCATGTCTATGAACGTGGTCATTACTATAACAAAAGAGGGAGAAACCCTTAGCCTACGGTGTGTGCCCTGTTGTGGGTCAGCGCGGTCGCCCATTTTTATACGTTCCTTAGAGCGCAAACTCTGTAATTGCTTTTAAGTATAACGAAAAAACAGTCAGGTTATGATGACTTTTCCGAAATTCCCACAAAACAGTGGCGCCAGATGCTTCCGAGAAAGTTCAGCGTTTATTTGCTCGACTAGAAAAGCGGTTAAATCATCTAACGGAACACGCTGTGTTCCCTTTTCATGGCGTATCTGCAGTTCCAAGCCGCCTTCTTGGAAGAGAAAACGGATCACATGATAATCGAACTTTAACGGAACCCGTTTACGGTCATCATTGATAAGGTGATAACGGACAGCAAAGAAAAAATCTAATGTTTCCATTTCTGTTTCATCAACGCTCTTCAAACATCTAATCAGCTCATTCTGATCCAAAAAATTGAAATCAAAGCCGTCAGCCACACCAAACTCGAAGCCGACCACGCAACTTTGTTTCAGATATGGCGTTACTGCTCCCAAATCAAAAGATTCACTGTTCAAACGATGAAATGTGCCAAGAATCGCCTGCTGAAGCCCCTTCGCCGAGTCCAAGTACTGAAAAGATAATGTGCCGTGAATGTTTCTGGGAAAATTGTTGTAACATCCAAGCAACGTAAACGCCTTTATTGTTGACCTAGCTACTTTTTCATGTTCTTTATCTTTTCAAGATTCTCAAGAAGAGCAAACAGGGTTGCTCCGAGGGCAGTCAATTTTTCTGGGTCCGTTTCTTCTGCAAGCTGTTTCTCTATTTGCTCGATTTTAGTCATGAGCGTTGCTTCTAGGCTAGAGAAAACTGGAGTTTCTTTAGGTTCTGGTTCGGGTTCTGGGTCGCCTTCTTTAACGATTATCACACGCTTTTGGCAACTGGCGCACCAGAGGTCTTTGCTCCTCAGTTTGAAGATTGGTGAAGAAC